>NZ_RCNZ01000044.1:0-53382 GCF_004307525.1 Pseudomonas sp. Sample_21
CCGTGGTTGCCGCCGCTGGAAACAGCGTTCAGCTTACCGGTGTTGATGGTCGACTTCTCGGTGCTGGTCGCGGCCAGGGCACGGAGGTAGTAGGTGGTTTTCAGACCACGGTACCAGGCCATGCGGTAGGTCACGTCGAGCTTCTTGCCCGATGCGCCGGCGATGTACAGGTTCAGCGACTGGGCCTGGTCGATCCACTTCTGACGACGGCTGGCGGCGTCAACGATCCACTTGGTGTCCACTTCGAACGCGGTCGCGTAGAGCTCTTTGAGTTCTTGCGGGATGCGCTCGATCTGCTGCACCGAACCGTCGTAGTACTTCAGGTCGTTGATCATGACCGAGTCCCACAGACCGCGAGCCTTCAGGTCGCGAACCAGGTACGGGTTGATCACGGTGAATTCACCCGACAGGTTCGATTTCACGTACAGGTTCTGGTAGGTCGGTTCGATCGACTGCGAAACGCCAGTGATGTTGGCGATGGTCGCGGTCGGTGCGATGGCCATGATGTTCGAGTTACGGATGCCTTTCTGTACACGGGCGCGAACCGGTGCCCAGTCGAGGGTTTCCTTCAGGTCGACATCGATGTACTTCTCGCCGCGCTGCTCGATCAGGATCTGTTGCGAATCCAGTGGCAGGATGCCCTTGGACCACAGCGAACCGTTGAAGGTCTCGTAGGCGCCGCGCTCGTCGGCCAGGTCGCAGGAAGCCTGGATCGCGTAGTAGCTGACCGCTTCCATCGACTTGTCGGCGAACTCGACGGCAGCGTCGGAGCCGTAGGCGATGTGCTGCAGGTACAGAGCGTCCTGGAAGCCCATGATGCCCAGACCGACCGGACGGTGGCGGAAGTTGGAGTTCTTCGCCTGCGGCACCGAGTAGTAGTTGATGTCGATCACGTTATCGAGCATGCGCACGGCGGTGTTCACGGTGCGTTGCAGCTTGGCGGTATCGAGCTTGCCGTCGACGATGTGGTTCGGCAGGTTGATCGAGCCCAGGTTGCAAACGGCGATTTCGTCCTTGTTGGTGTTCAAGGTGATCTCGGTGCACAGGTTCGAGCTGTGGACCACGCCGACGTGCTGCTGGGGGCTGCGCAGGTTGCACGGGTCTTTGAAAGTCAGCCATGGGTGGCCGGTTTCGAACAGCATGGACAGCATCTTGCGCCACAGGTCTTTGGCCTGGATGGTCTTGAACAGCTTGACCTTGCCCGGGTACTCGGTCAGCGCTTCGTAGTACTCGTAGCGCTCTTCGAAGGCCTTACCGGTCAGGTCGTGCAGGTCCGGTACTTCGGATGGCGAGAACAGGGTCCACTTGCCGTCATCGAAGACGCGCTTCATGAACAGGTCAGGGATCCAGTTGGCAGTGTTCATGTCGTGGGTACGACGACGATCATCACCGGTGTTCTTGCGCAGCTCGATGAACTCTTCGATGTCCATGTGCCAGGTTTCCAGGTAGGCACACACCGCGCCTTTGCGCTTGCCACCCTGGTTCACGGCCACGGCGGTGTCGTTCACCACTTTGAGGAACGGCACAACGCCTTGCGACTTGCCGTTGGTGCCCTTGATGTACGAACCCAGCGCACGAACCGGCGTCCAGTCGTTGCCCAGGCCGCCGGCAAATTTCGACAGCATGGCGTTGTCGTGGATCGCGTGATAGATGCCCGACAGGTCGTCCGGCACGGTGGTCAGGTAGCAGCTCGACAGCTGTGGACGCAGGGTACCGGCGTTGAACAGGGTCGGGGTCGAAGCCATGTAGTCGAACGAGGACAGCAGGTTGTAGAACTCGATCGCACGGTCTTCTTTCTGCTTCTCTTCGATCGCAAGGCCCATGGCCACGCGCATGAAGAAGATCTGCGGCAGTTCGAAACGCACGCCATCCTTGTGGATGAAGTAACGGTCGTACAGGGTCTGCAGGCCCAGGTAGGTGAATTGCTGATCGCGCTCGTGGTTGATCGCCTTGCCCAGTTTTTCCAGGTCGAAGGTGGCCAGCACAGGGTTCAGCAGTTCGAACTCGATACCTTTGGCGATGTAGGCCGGCAGTGCCTTGGCGTACAGGTCGGCCATTTCGTGATGGGTGGCGCTTTCGGCGACTTCGAGGAAGTTCAGGCCTTCGGCACGCAGGGTGTCCATCAGCAGGCGGGCGGTAACGAACGAGTAGTTCGGCTCGCGCTCGACCAGGGTACGGGCGGTCATCACCAGCGCGGTGTTGACGTCGGTCAGGGCCACGCCGTCGTACAGGTTCTTCAGGGTTTCGCGCTGGATCAGGTCGCCATCGACTTCTTCCAGGCCTTCGCAGGCTTCGGTGACAATGGTGTTCAGGCGGCCCATGTCCAGCGGCGCGAGGCTGCCGTCGGCGCGGGTGATGCGGATCGACGGGTGCGCGTTGACTGCTGCTTCGGCAGGAGCGTGCGCTGCGCGCTCTTTCGAACGGCCGTCACGGTAGATCACGTAGTCGCGTGCAACTTTCTGCTCACCGGCACGCATCAGGGCCAGTTCGACCTGGTCCTGGATTTCTTCGATGTGGATGGTGCCGCCCGATGGCATGCGACGCTTGAAGGTCGCGGTGACCTGTTCGGTCAGGCGCGCAACGGTGTCGTGGATTCGCGACGAGGCGGCAGCGGTGCCGCCTTCAACTGCGAGGAACGCTTTGGTGATAGCGACGGTGATCTTGTCATCGGTGTAAGGAACGACAGTGCCATTACGCTTGATCACGCGCAGCTGGCCAGGCGCGGTGGCTGCCAGATCCGAAGTCGAATCGGCGGCCTGCGGCAAGGTGCCCTGCGGGTTCTCGCGAGTTGTGTCGGTTTGCATGGGGGGTGGTCTCCACATTCTCTATGTTTGTTTGGCACCGTCATGGTGCTCACCGTTCTGTACCGAAGCACTGCAACCGACGGGCGTCGGCATTACAAACTTCGGAACAGTAGGAAAAAGGCTGCAACGCCGCATCCTTGCCGAAGTTTTGGTTACGAGCCGAAGCTCGCCACCGGATTCCTTCGCGGGTGGCAGTCATGACTGCAACACCCATACCGTTTTGTCCGTTTCGGACCAAATAAAACGGTGCCATCCGCCAGTGCGGTTTGGGCTTGAAAAAACTCGCTTGTTCTACCGGAAACTGGCCATAAAGCACTTGAGTTTCAGGTCTGAAATGTGGTTGGGCGTTTTAGGTGAAAACCCTATATGTAGGGTCTCTGTTTTCGCCGTGCTACAAGATAATGCGTTTCAGGGGGGGATTGCAACGTACTACCTGTGGATAAGCCTGTGCGTAATTTGTGTAAGAAACAGCGAAAACGCGTGTAGGCCGCGAACCTGCTGAGCCAGACCGTTTGTCACTGTTTTTTTGCCTGGAAAAACGCTTCAGCGGTTTTTTAAGGGCGCGAACCCTATCACAGAATTCCGCCTTGTCCGAACGCATTTACCGACTTGTTTTCCGCGTGACCGGCGTTTATACAATCGCTGGGTGCATGGGCATTTTTATCCTCCTGAAACATGACAGATGATCGGGAGGTATACGCAGGATTGTGGGAGCGAGCCTGCTCGCGAATCGGTTGACCACTGAGCATTCAGGTTGGAGCAACAGACGCTTTCGCGAGCAGGCTCGCTCCCACAGGTTTTGTCCGTGTCAGGCGATTGTCTTTCTTCTTTTAATAAAAACAGCAAGCAGAGGTCACCGGTGGAGCAACAAACCTGGCAGGTATTGATCGTCGAGGATGACCAGCGACTGGCCGAGCTCACCCGCGATTACCTGCAAGCCAATGGCCTGCGCGTGGAGATCGAAGGCAATGGTGCGCTGGCGGCGGCGCGGATCATCAAGGAGCAGCCGGATCTGGTGATCCTCGACCTGATGCTGCCCGGCGAGGATGGCCTGAGCATCTGCCGCAAGGTGCGCAGCCAGTATGACGGGCCGATCCTGATGCTCACCGCGCGCACCGATGACGCTGATCAGATCCACGGCCTCGACCTCGGTGCCGACGACTACGTATGCAAACCGGTGCGTCCGCGCTTGTTGCTGGCGCGGATCCAGGCGTTGCTGCGCCGCAGTGACACACCGGAACCGGTCGCGGAAAAATCCCGACGTTTGCAATTCGGTCCACTGGTGGTCGACAACGCGTTACGTGAAGCCTGGCTGAGCGACAACGGCATCGAGCTGACCAGCGCCGAGTTCGACCTGCTGTGGCTGCTGGTGTCCAACGCCGGGCGGATACTTTCCCGGGAAGAAATCTTCACTGCCCTGCGCGGCATCGGCTACGACGGCCAGGACCGCTCGATCGACGTGCGCATCTCGCGCATCCGCCCGAAAATCGGTGACGACCCCGACCATCCGCGCCTGATCAAGACCATCCGCAGCAAAGGCTATCTGTTCGTCCCGGAAGCCTGCGCAGACCTGGCGCTGTGAATTCGATCTTCCTGCGCATCTACGGCGGCATGTGCGCCGCGCTGATTCTGGTGGCGGTGCTCGGCGTGCTGGCGCTGAACCTGCTCAATCAGGTGCGCAGCGAGCAATACCGCGAGCGCCTGGCCCACGGCACCTTCTCGCTGATGGCCGACAACCTGCAACCGATGAATCAGACCGAACGCCATCGCGCGTTGCTGGTGTGGGAGCGGCTGCTTGGTATACCGCTGACACTGAAGAAATTCGCCGAAACCGACCTCGATCTGGCCCAGCGCACCCGTGTGCTGCGCGGTCAGGCGCTGGTCGAGCAGACCGGGCCTCACGCGGCCAGGGTCTATCGGCTGATCAGCGAAAAAGAGCAAATGATGCTGGTGGGCGAGGTGCAGCAGATCAGCGAGCAACTGGCCCGGGCGACCATTTACCTGCTGGCCGATGAACTGGTGCGGGTACCGGTCGGCGAACAGCCCAAGCGTCTGGCGCAGATAAAGCAGGAAAAGGGCTTTGGCTTCGATCTGCGTCTGGTCACGGTAAATGACGCCGACATGGACGAAGACCAGAGCCGCCGCGTGGCCGAGGGCGATACGGTGATGGCGCTGGGCAAGGGCGGCGATTCGATCCGCGTCTTCGCCGGTATGGTCGGCACGCCGTGGGTGCTGGAAATCGGCCCGCTGTATCAGATGAATCCGTATCCGCCGGAATGGCTGGTATTGATTGCCGCGCTGGGCCTGACCCTGATCGGCCTTATCGTTTATCTGTTGGTGCGTCAGCTCGAGCGACGTTTGCGCGGCCTCGAAGCAGCGGCCACGCGCATCGCCAAGGGCAGCCTGGAAACCCGTGTGCCGGCGCGCGGTGCCGACTCGGTCGGACGGCTGGCGTTGGCGTTCAATGGCATGGCCGAGCACCTGCAACAGTTGCTGGCGATCCAGCGTGAACTGGTGCGCGCGGTGTCTCACGAGCTGCGCACGCCGGTGGCGCGGCTGCGTTTCGGTCTGGAAATGATCGGCACGGCGACCACTCCGCAAGCGCTGGAAAAATACCGCGAAGGCATGGATCACGATATCGAGGACCTCGACAAGCTGGTCGACGAAATGCTCACCTACGCACGACTGGAGCAAGGCTCGCCGGCGCTGACCTTCCAGCGCATCGATCTGGATGCGCTGGTCAATCAGGTGATCGCAGAATTGGCGCCGCTGCGCGCCGAGGTCACGGTACAGCGCGGTTTGTGTCTGTCATCGGCCGACAATGACGGCGCGTGGGTCGAGGCTGAACCGCGTTATTTGCATCGGGCGCTGCAGAATCTGGTGGGCAACGCGATGCGCCATGCGCATTCGCAGGTGACGGTGAGTTATCAGGTCGGCCAGTTGCGTTGCCGGATCGACGTCGAGGATGACGGGCCGGGGGTGCCGGAGGTGGCGTGGGAGCGGATCTTCACGCCGTTTCTGCGCTTGGACGATAGCCGCACGCGGGCCTCGGGCGGGCATGGTCTGGGACTGTCGATTGTGCGGCGGATCATTCACTGGCACGACGGCCGGGCGATCATTGGCAAGAGCAAGAGTCTGGGTGGGGCCTGTTTCAGTCTGAGCTGGCCGAGGAATCAGGAGCGCCGCTGAGATTCGGGATACCGCCTTCGCGAGCAGGCTCGCTCCCACATTTGAAATGCAATCCCCTGTGGGAGCGAGCCTGCTCGCGAAGGCGCCACAACAGGCAATGCAAAACTTCAGGCAGGAATGCTGACCAGACTCAACAACTGCCCATCCTGCACTGCAAACTGCGCCTCCAGCTCCGATCCGTTGCGCCATTCGCTGGACAAATCAGTCAACAACCGCAGCCTGACCTGACCCGCCGCACTCCATTCCAGCACTTCGGCATGCTCGAAATAAAAGCGCTGCTGCACGATCGGGTACAGCGCTTTGAATAAACTCTCTTTCACCGAAAACGTCAGGGTCACCCGCAGCGCCAGTTGCTCCTGAGAACCCGCCGCCATGCGCTGCAGTTCCGCTGGCGTGAGAATTTCCCCGGCCAGGCGTTCAGCGCGCTCGTGGCTCAACAGGTTTTCCAGATCCATGCCCAAGCCGCGCCAGTGCTGTTTGTTGGCGACAATCGCCGCCGCGCGGCCAGTGCTGTGGGTGATTGAGCCGCAGATGTGCGCCGGCCACACCGGCGCGCGGTCTTCGCCAATCGGCGGGACGATATTCAGGCCTTCGAGTTGTTGCAGCGCGGCCCGCGCGCAGATGCGTCCAGCGAGAAACTCGGCCTGGCGCTTGGCCACCGAGCGCTGAATGCTCGGCGGCGCCAGCACAGCGCTGCGCTGGAAGTCATCGCCAAGCAGGCGTGCCGGGTCGAAGTGGGTACTGAGCAGCACGGTATCGGCCAGGACCGTCGGCAACGGCCAATGGCTGTCGAGCGCAGTGCAGCAGGCGGGCAGGGCGGGGGTGGTATGCATGGCGGGCATTTTGCCGGTTAGTCGGGGCGAGGTCGAGATCGGCGGTGAAGCCTTCGCGAGCAGGCTCGCTCCCACAAGGGATCTTCTGGGCGACAGATATCCGGTGTGGGAGCGAGCCTGCTCGCGAAAGCCGCGCCTCGGTCGTTACTGACTCAACCGAAAATCTTCTTGAAGAACGCCTGCATATCCGCCCACGACTTCTCGTCCGCCGCCTTGTTGTAACCAATGTCCGGCCCACCATGCTCGCCATGGCTCAGGCGATCGGCATCCGGATTGCTGAAACCATGCTTGGCGCCATCCAGACTTACGAACTGGTAGTCCGCCCCAGCCTTGTCCATCTCTGACTTGAAGGCGGTGACGTGGTCCTGAGTGACCATGCTGTCCAGCGCACCGTGCTCGACCAGGATTTTCGCCTTCACACTGCCCGGAGTCGCCGGGGTCTTGGTTGCCAGCGCGCCATGGAAACTCACCACGCCGGCCAGCGGCACACCCTGACGCGCCGCATTCAGCACCACGGCGCCACCGAAGCAATAGCCGATGGCGGCGATTTTGTTCGGGTCGGTCTGCTTTTGTTTCTTCAACAGATCGAGCCCGGCGGCGAAACGTTTACTGGCGGCATCGGCATCCTTGGTCGCTGCCTGCATGAAGGCCATGGCGTCTTTCGGGTGCTCGGTGTTTTTGCCTTCGCCGTACATATCGATGGCCAGCGCGCTGTAGCCGAGTTCGGCAAGATCCCGCGCGCGGCGCTTGGCGTAATCGTTCAGCCCCCACCATTCGTGGACCACGACAACGCCGGGGCGTGGGCCTTTGATCGCGTCGTCATAGGCGTAGTAACCGATCAGTTGGCTGCCGTCGGCGCTTTGGTAGGGGATTTCTGCAGTCTTGATCGCAGCCTGGGTGAGGCAGCTGACTGCCAGCAAAGTGAGGGCGAGGAACAGGCGCATGGTCGGGTCTCCTTATTGAAAGTGGTCAGAACAGCCTAGTCGATCCGGTTCAGGTCAGGTTCAGAGACGGTTCAGGGGCCGTACAGGGGCGGCTCAGTAACCTTGCGCCATACCCAAACAGCACTGTGAAAGAGGAAATATCCATGACTCGTTTAAACAAATTGCTGCTGGCTTTTACCCTGTTAGGCTCCAGCATCGCGGCGAACGCCGACGACACCAGCAACTTCGCCGGTCTGACGTTCGGCCAGACCAGCGACAAGATCGACAAGTCCCACGCGCTCAACAACAATCTCGGCAACCCCAACGTCACCGGGGCCATCGACGGCAACAACACCTACGGCATGCGCCTCGGTCAGCAAAACAGCCAGGGCCGCTACTACGCCACCTACGACAACGTTTCCGGCTCGCACAATGGCGTTAAACTGCGCCAGGAAAATCTGCTCGGCAGCTATGACCTGTTCTACCCGGTGGGCGGCAGCACCAAGTTGTTCGGTGGCGCCACGGCCGGTCTGACCAAGCTGACGCAGGATTCGCCAGGTTTCAGCCGTGACAGCGATATCGGTTACGCCATCGGTGGCCAGGTGGGTGTGTTGCAGCAAGTTTCGCAGAACACCTCGATAGAACTCGGTTACCGTTACCTGCGCAGCAACGCCAGCACCGAAATGAAAGAGAGCGGCGGCAGCAAACAGGGCTCGCTGGACTTGACCAGCAGCGCGCAGACCTACCTGTCGGCCAACTACTATTTCTAAGCGGTTGTCGCAGTTTGAAGTGTGGAAGCGAGCCTGCTCGCGAAAGGGGTGTATCAGCCGACACTTGCTTGGCTGATCCACCGGATTCGCGAGCAGGCTCGCCCCCACAGGTAGTTGCCTGGAGAGTTCAAGTGATAGGGGGAAAGGCATGAAACTGTTGGTCGTCGAAGACGAGGCGCTGTTGCGTCATCACCTGCAAACCCGCCTGACGGAAAGCGGTCATGTGGTCGAGTCCGTGGCCAATGCCGAGGAGGCGCTGTACCAGACCGGCCAGTACAACTTCGATCTGGCGGTGATCGATCTCGGCCTGCCGGGCATGGGCGGCCTCGACCTGATCCGCCAGTTGCGCTCGGGCGGCAAGACCTTCCCGATCCTCATACTCACCGCGCGCGGCAACTGGCAGGACAAGGTCGAAGGCCTCGCCGCCGGTGCCGACGATTACGTGGTCAAGCCGTTCCAATTCGAAGAACTCGACGCACGCCTGAACGCATTGCTGCGCCGCTCCAGCGGTTTCACCCAGTCGACCATCGTTGCCGGGCCTTTGCTGCTCGACCTCAATCGCAAACAGGCCAGCCTCGATGAGCAACCGCTGGCGCTGACCGCTTACGAATACCGCATCCTCGAGTACCTCATGCGCCATCACCAGCAAGTGGTGCCCAAGGATCGCTTGATGGAGCAGCTGTATCCGGATGACGACGAGCGCGATCCGAATGTCATCGAAGTGCTGGTCGGCCGTCTGCGCCGCAAGCTCGAAGGCCCGGCCGGGTTCAAACCGATCGACACCGTGCGCGGCCTCGGTTACCTGTTCAATGAGCGTTGCACTTGATCCGTTCCCTTCGCGTTCGCTTGATGCTCGCCGCCACCACGTTGGCGGTGCTGTTCATGCTCGCATTGTTGCCGGCGATGCAGGGCGCCTTCAGCCTTGCCTTGCAGGACTCGATCGAACAACGCCTGGCCTCCGACGTCACCACATTGATCTCCGCCGCGCGGGTGGAAAACGGTCGGCTGGTGATGCCGTCGCAATTGCCCGACGAGCGTTTCAACCTCACCGATTTCCGCTTGCTCGGCTATATCTACGACCGCGACGGCAAACTGGTGTGGCGCTCGAAAGCCACCCAGGAAGAACAGATCAACTACAAACCGCGTTACGACGGCCTCGGTAACGAGTTCGCGCGCATCCGCGAGGCCAGCGGTCAGGAGTTCTTCGTCTACGACGTCGAAGTCAAATTGCTCGGCGGCAAAAGCGCAGCGTTCAGCATCGTCGCTCTGCAACCGGTGCGTGAATACGAAACCACCCTCGAAGGCCTGCGCGAAAATCTCTATCTGGGCTTCGGCGCGGCATTGCTGGTCTTACTGGCGCTGCTATGGATCGGCCTGACCTGGGGCCTCAAGGCCTTGCGCCGCTTGAGCCAGGAACTCGACGAAATCGAAGGCGGTACCCGCGAAAGCCTGACGGAAAAACACCCGCGTGAACTGCTGCGCCTGACCGGCTCGCTCAACCGCTTGCTGCTCAGCGAACGCCAGCAACGCAGCCGCTACCGCGACTCCCTCGACGACCTCGCCCACAGCCTGAAAACCCCATTGGCGGTGCTGCAAGGCGTCAGCGAAGACATGGCCCAGCGCCCCGCAGACCGCGACCAGGCCTGGGTCCTGCAAAGTCAGATCGAACGCATGAGCCAGCAGATCAGCTACCAACTGCAACGGGCCAGCCTGCGCAAAAGCGGCCTGGTGCGCCATCAGGTGCGCCTGCAACCGGTGCTCAAAAGCCTCTGCGATACGCTGGACAAGGTCTACCGCGACAAACACGTGCGCGTGACCTTTGATCTGCCCGAGCATTGCTACGTGCCGATCGAGCAGGGCGCCTTGCTGGAAATGCTCGGTAACCTGCTGGAAAACGCCTATCGCCTGTGCCTCGGCGAAGTGCGGGTCAGCGTGCGCGAGTCCTTGGCCGGGATCGAATTGTGCGTCGAGGATGATGGCCCGGGGGTGCCACTCGATCAGCGCGCGCGAATTCTTGAGCGTGGCGAACGCCTGGACGCCCAGCATCCCGGGCAGGGCATCGGGCTGGCGGTGGTCAAGGACATCATCGAAAGCTACAACGCGCGTTTGGCTTTGGGTGATTCACCGATGGGCGGGGCGGCGTTCAGGGTTCATTTTCCGGCTGTGTAAAGGTTGGCGGTGCCAGCCTCTTCGCGAGCAGGCTCGCTCCCACATTGGAGCTGTGGTGTTAACAAAGCCCCTGTAAAAGCCAGCTTGCTGGCGCTGCCGTCGCTGCGGTCAACACATAGAAGCCGCCTACCGCGCCCTCGACCATTAATTCAAACCATCCTCGCCACATGACGCCCGCAAACCCAGCACGATCTGCCTCGTCAATCCCGACATCGATAACTAAACCCTGCTGGTAAACGCCTGAGTCGCTCGCCTCGGTGAGTGTGATTCAGTGATCTCGCCGGACCTCTGGGCGTGCCATATCGCAACACGACATTGGGGATTGCGCGGGTTGGGATGCTGGAGGGAACTGGGCGGTGAATCGGGTGCTGGATGATCTGGATCCACCCGGTTGAGCACGGTTCTCGAAATCCTTACACACCTGTGGCGTGGGGCTTCGGCCCTCGCCACAACGGCTGATACAACAGTACCGTTCGTCGCAAATCCTTTTGAACTGTCAGACCTGACAGTATCCCCTTGGCTTCGCCGCGTGTTTGATGAGCTTCATCCAGGCCGACGTTCGTTGGCCTAAGCGACAGGGAAGGTGCGTCATGAAAGACGATCAGTCAAACGGCGGTGTGCTGGCCAATTATCCGATCAAGTTCGCCGGTGCCACCCCGGACGTCATTGTCAGCCCCGCGCCTCCCGCAGGAGTGCCGGTGGAGGGGTTGCCACAGGCGAGCTTCCGGGAGGTGGTCAGCCGCGACGGTAGCCGTGAAGGCGCGGTGCAAGCGGTGGTCGAACCTCCCTTGGGTGGCAGTTATCTGAATATTGCGCTTTACATGAAAGGCTCCTGGGATACGCAGCCGCAGTTGCTCGAGCGCAAGCCGGTGCCACCTGCCCAGCAGAATGATCCGGTGTATTTCGACGTCTATCAGTCGTCGCTCGGCGACGGTGTGCATGTTTTCACCTATGAAGTGGAGCGAGTCAGCGGCAACACTGGGCCGTCCATCGAGTCGTGGGCGCTGTATCATCGTGACCTTCCCGGCGGCAACGATGTGCCCGGCACGGGCGACCATCCTGACCTGGCAATCAGCCTGCCGGCTGAGTTGGGTGACCCGCCGCATATCGGTAAGGAAGAAGCGGATCGAGGTGTTGCGGTGACGGTGTCTTACTCGTTTATGAGGGCATATGATCGGATCACCCTTGAGCTCAATCGCGAACGTTTTCCCTTTACCGTACAGCCCGGTCAGCAAGGCATCCCTTTTGTAATGACCGTAACCCGAGACATGTTTGAACGGGCCGGCAATAACGCGCAGTTTCCCATCTCATACACCGTGGTCGATCAGGTGAACAATCCGACGGATAAACGGCGCTGGTCGAAAGTGATCGAGGCGGATGTCAATTCGCAGCGCGTCACCTTGGAAAAACCGATTTTGCGTGAAGACCTGGATGATTCCAGTGATGATCCAAATATCATTGATCGTGACAAGTTGGGTGGTCGGCCACTGTATGTGGTTGTTCTGGCGGACAAAGCGCCTTATCAATTGAACGATGACGTTGTAGTAACGTATATCTCGAGTCAACCTAGCGCTGAATTTTCCGTACTTGGCAAGGTTGAGAGAGACAGTTTGGGCCGCCTGCAGTCCCTCATTGAGGTCCCCAATGTGCAGGTGATTTCGGGCAGTCAGATTTCTGTTTCATTTGAATTGAAAAGGGATGGGCAAACCATCGGCGCCTCCCTGCCTGCCCTTGCGCGAGTCGTTGGTGGCGGTGGAGTTGAAGATTGGGAGAGTGAGGCTCCAAGAGCATTGCCGAACAATAGCCCTACACGATTGAAGAGCGGGCTCACGGTCATCCCGACCGGTGCAAATATCACTGTAGCGGCTTATATCACTGTTGCGGATCAAAGCGGTTACGGCAGCAAGCATTTGGTTTCCGGTTCGAATATCTCGGTTCGGTTTGAGCTGGGGGATATCGCGAATTTCATCAGCTTTGCATATGGACAATCGCAAAACCCAAGCAATACTGTCGTTTTCTTTGATACGGAACATGGTGAAATAGAGCGCCAGTTTCTCACTGCGGGCTTCCTGGTACTCTGTGTCTATAGAGGAACACGACCTTGTGCCTCCTTCGAGGTGAGGGTCTCAGAACCTGGGCTGGATCACGGCATAGTGATCGACAAAATAGAATGGCGATTCAATCAGGGGTAATCCCACTGTTCCTGCGCCCGATAAGCCCCCGGTGTCAGCCCCGTCCATTTCTTGAACGCCCGGTGAAACGCCGAAGGCTCAGAGAACCCGAGCTGCTCGGCAATCTGCTGCAACGACAGATCCGCGCGGCCCAGATGATAGATGGCGATATCCCGCCGCAGCTGATCTTTCAGCTCCTGAAAACTGGTGCCTTCCTCGCGCAAGTGCCGGCGCAAGGTCTGCGGGCTGATATGCAGATGCGCCGCAACCGCTTCCAGATCAGGCCAGTGCGCAGCGTCGCGACTGAGCAAGCGGCGCAGGCGGCTGCTCAGGCTGTCGCCGTCGTCGGGGCGCGAGAGCAGGTCGGCGGGGGAGCGTTCGAGAAAATGCTTGAGCGTGCGTTCGTCCTGCAACAGCGGCATGGCCAGGTAGCGACTGTGAAACAGCAGGCTGCTTTGCTCGGCATCAAAGGTCAGCGGGCAGGGGAACAGCAGATCGTATTCGCCGCCGTGCTCGGGGCGCGGATAGCTGAAAGTCGCCTGCTCGAGGCGAATGCGCTGGCCGATCAGCCAACTGCCGAGGCGGTGCCAGATCACCAACAAACTCTCGCTGAGAAAATGATCCGGGTCCCACCACTGCGCGTCGTCCAGGCTCAAACGCACCCATTCGTCTTCGCGACGCAGGGTCAGGCGTGGGGCGTCGGGGAACAGGCTGTAGAACAACAAACCACGTTGCAGAGCCTTCTCCAGGTTGCGGCAGTGAATCGAGGCGTGGCACATCATGGCGAAGCTGCCGGGCTTGCTCGGCGCGCTGCCGAAACCCAGGTATTCGTCGTCCAGCGCCAGCCACAAACCCTGAATCAGCCGGGTGAACTGCTCCGGGGCAATCCGCGCGCGGGGCTCGTCGAGCAATTCCGCGCTGATCCCCAGTTGCTGCAACAGGCCTGAATAATCCAGGCCGCGCCGGCGTGCACCGCCAAGGGCGGCACGTGCGAAATGGCTGGCGATGGTGCGTTCGCGCATAAGCGGCAATCCTTGTTCAGGCACCGATCGTAACGGCGAGCCGGCAACGCAACAAGGCGGATTTCCGCCAAATTGCAGGACACTGAACGCTCAGTTGGCGGAAATCCGCCATGCCTCAAGTCACTGATTGGTGACAGGAAAATCCCGCAGCCCCTGATATCAAAAGGCTTGCTGCCATTCGCACCAATCTGGCACGACGTTTGCGATACAAGCCACAGAAGCGTGCATTTCTCCGCCCGGAAAAATGCCGTTCCAACAACAAATCCCTCCAGTGCAGGAGGGTTCGCAATTAAGGTTCGGCGCTCGACAGATGGATGTTGCCGCTGGACGCTTGAGGAAACCTGCAATGACGACTCGTCAGCCACTGTACAAATCCCTGTATTTCCAGGTGATCGTTGCCATCGCCATCGGCATCCTGCTTGGTCACTTCTATCCGCAGACCGGTGTGGCCCTCAAGCCACTGGGTGACGGCTTCATCAAGCTGATCAAAATGGTCATCGCCCCGATCATCTTCTGTACTGTTGTCAGCGGCATCGCCGGCATGCAGAACATGAAGTCGGTAGGCAAGACCGGCGGCTACGCGCTGCTGTACTTCGAAATCGTTTCCACCATTGCCCTGCTGATCGGTCTGGTCGTGGTCAACGTTGTGCAACCGGGCGCCGGCATGCACATCGACGTCACCACCCTCGACGCCTCGAAAATCGCCACCTACGTGACGGCCAGTAAAGACCAGAGCATTGTCGGTTTCCTCCTCAATGTGATCCCGAACACCATCGTCGGCGCGTTCGCCACCGGTGACATCCTGCAAGTGCTGATGTTCTCGGTGATCTTCGGCTACGCCCTGCATCGCCTGGGTTCGTACGGTCGTCCGCTGCTGGACATGATCGATCGCTTCGCCCACGTGATGTTCAACATCATCAACATGATCATGAAACTGGCGCCACTGGGTGCGTTCGGTGCCATGGCGTTCACCATCGGTGCCTACGGTGTCGGCTCGCTGGTGCAACTGGGCCAGTTGATGATCTGCTTCTACATCACCTGCGTTCTGTTCGTCGTGCTGGTGCTGGGTGCGATCTGCCGGGCTCACGGTTTCAGCGTGTTCAAGCTGGTGCGCTACATCCGTGAAGAACTGTTGATCGTACTGGGCACGTCCTCGTCGGAATCGGCACTGCCACGCATGCTGATCAAGATGGAGCGTCTGGGCGCGAAGAAATCCGTCGTGGGTCTGGTGATCCCGACCGGTTACTCGTTCAACCTCGACGGTACTTCGATCTACCTGACCATGGCGGCCGTGTTCATCGCCCAGGCGACTGACACGCACATGGACATCACCCACCAGATCACTCTGCTGCTGGTGCTGCTGCTGTCCTCCAAAGGCGCGGCGGGTGTGACCGGTTCGGGCTTCATCGTCCTGGCCGCAACGCTGTCGGCGGTAGGCCACCTGCCGGTTGCCGGTCTGGCGCTGATCCTCGGTATCGACCGCTTCATGTCCGAAGCCCGCGCCCTGACCAACCTGGTCGGTAACGCTGTTGCGACCATCGTCGTCGCCAAGTGGGTCAAGGAACTGGACACCGATCAACTGCAGACCGAGCTGGCTTCCGGCGGTCGCGGTATCTCCGATGAGCGTGAAGAAGATGACCTGGGTGTGGCTGAAGGCCCAACCCCGAGCAATGTGAAGTAAATACAAGAACTGCGCATCAGTACGATGTGAGGTTGTAAAAAATCCCTTGTGGTGAGGGACTTACCCCCGATGGACTGCACAGCGGGCCTCTTCTTCCAATTCCAGAGAAGGGGCCGCTTCGCGACCCATCGGGGATAAATCCCCTCGCCACAGGGGTTTTTTCTTGCCCGGAATTTGAGCGCAACGGTCACACCTGCTGACATTTGCGGTGATTGCCGCATCGACGATGGCTGCCTAGGCTGAGTGCATCGCCCAAGGAGTTCGCCCATGTCTGCACCGCTGGCCTCACTGAAGATTCTCGATTTCTCCACCTTGCTGCCGGGGCCGTTCGCCTCGTTGCTGCTGGCGGACATGGGCGCCGAGGTGCTGCGCATCGAATCGCCAACCCGTATGGATCTGCTGCGGGTGCTGCCGCCGCATGATGGCGGTGTCTCGGCCAGTCACGCCTACCTCAACCGCAACAAGCGCAGTCTGGCGCTGGATCTGAAACAGCCCGAAGCGTTGGAGATCATCAAGCAACTGCTGGGCGAATACGACATCGTCCTTGAGCAGTTTCGCCCCGGGGTGATGGAGCGCCTGGGCCTGGGTTATGAAGCGCTGAAAGCGATCAATCCAAAGCTGATTTATGTGTCGATCAGCGGTTACGGCCAGACCGGGCCGTACAAGGAACGCGCCGGGCATGACATCAACTATCTCGCGCTGGCCGGGCTTGCCAGCTATACCGGGCGCGCCGACAGCGGGCCGTTGCCGCTGGGCATGCAGGTGGCGGACGTGGCGGGCGGCTCGCTACACGGCGTGATCGGCTTGCTGGCAGCGGTGATTGCCCGTCAGCAAACCGGGCAGGGCACCCATCTGGATGTGAGCATGACCGACTGCGCGTTCAGCCTGAACGCCATGGCCGGCGCTGGCTATCTGGCCTGCGGCGTGGAACCGGGCCGGGAAGACCAGATGCTCAATGGCGGCAGCTTTTACGATTATTACCGTACCCGGGATGGGCGCTGGATGTCGGTGGGCAGTCTGGAGCCGGCCTTCATGCAGCAATTGTGCACGGCGCTGGGCCGGCCGGAACTGGCCGCGCAAGGGTTGTCGCCCAGGCCTGAGCAACAACAGGCTTTGAAAGAGGCGTTGCGCATCGAATTCGAACGGCATGATTTTGCAGAACTGTGTGAGTTGTTCGCCGGGGTCGATGCCTGTGTCGAGCCGGTACTGAGTCTGGGCGAGGCGTTGCGCCACCCGCAAATGCAGGCGCGGGAGCTGGTGACCCAGGTACCGCGCGGCGATGGCACGACGCAGGCGCAGATGGCCTGTCCGTTGAAATTTTCTGAGGCGTTGCCGGCGCCAAGGCATGTTGGTGCGGGGTTGGGGCAGCATACGGATGAGGTGTTGGGGGAGTTGGGCTTGAGTGCTGAGCGGATCGCCGAGTTGCGTTCCGCCAAGGTGATTCTGTAGCGCTCATGCCGCCGCCTTCGCGAGCAGGCTCGCTCCCACATTGAAATGCATTCCCCTGTGGGAGCGAGCCTGCTCGCGAAGGGGTCAGTCAATACAACCCAGGAACCAACTATTCCACCCGCATCTCACCACTGAACACCAAGGTACTGCGGCAGCGCCGGCACAGATACCGCCGCCCTTGCCGCACCAGACCATGGCGCTGGGCGGTAAACGGGAAATCACTGTCGGGGCACGGGCATTTGTAGATATAGCGGGTCACGCTGCGCCGCTTGATTTCATAGGTGTGGCAGCGATCCGGCGGCAATTCGTAGACGCCGCGCATGATCAGTTGCCACTCCTCGCCATGGGGCTGGATGCGGTCGCCGAACAGTTGATGAGCGATCAGGTGAGCGACTTCGTGTGCCACGGTCTGCTTGAGGAAGTGCTCGGTGTTTTTCCGGTACAGCTGCGGGTTGAAGCGCAGCAGGTTCTCGTGCAGATGCGCGACACCGGCTTTCTGCCCGCGCAGCTTGAGGCTGACGACGGGGCGTTTGAAGGAGCGTTTGAAAAAGGATTCAGCGAGTTGGTAACAATCTTCGACGCGGGTATTGAGTTGCTCGGGCATGCTTGATGGATCTCCAGAGACGCCGAGTATGCCGCAACCCCGGCGACTTGCGAATCGCCGACCTGCCGAATGGTCGTCGCCCCAACGAGAAGGCCGCCTTGCGGCGGCCTGTATTGGCAGATGTTGTTTTTCTCAGGGAGGAAGCAGGTCAGTTGGTATAGACCGGGCCGACACCCAGGCCCCAGACAATCACGGTGAACGCCATGATCGCCACCAGCACCACCAGGCCGACGGCGAGCACCGAGCTGGAAAACAGAAAACCTTCATCCGAAGGGATGTTCATGAAGGTCGGCAGGCCGACATACAACAGATACACCGTGTAGCAGATGGCCGCTGTGCCGACGATCATCCCCAGCCACATGTGCGGATACAGCGCCGCCAGGCCGCCGACAAACAACGGTGTCGCGGTGTAAGTGGCAAATGCCACGCAACGGGCCAGGCTTGGATTGGCGTCATAGGTGCGTGCCATCCAATGCACGAAGGCGCCCATCACCGCGACCCCGCCGAGCATCGCCAGGTACGACATGATGGTCATCCACAAGGCACTTTCGAACGTGAGCATCACCGGCGCGCGATTGCCGATCACCCAACCGACCTGGGTCGTGCCGATGAACGCCGACACAGCGGGGATCGCCGCCAGAATCAGCGTGTGCGTCAGGTACATGTGGCTGATGCTTTCCTCTTGGTCGCCACGAATCTCCTTCCATTCCTGATCGGGGTGGGTAAACAGTCCCACTACGTGATGGATCATGCCATTCACTCCTCTTGTCATTGCCATCGCCCCCCAACGGAGCGCCTACGGGCCAAGATGGCCGAGCAAATACAGGTCTTCAGATGTGTGCGACCTTATGTCGCAGTATAGAAAGGACTCCAGCGCACCGGTATGCCGGGCTTAGAGCAAATCGCGCTGTAAACGGGGTGGGTAATCGCCTCGGAGTCTTGCGGTGAAGGCATTTATGAGGTTGAAACACTTTTGTGGCGAGGGGATTCATCCCCGTTCGGCTGCGCAGCAGTCGCCAAGCCATTCACCGAGCAGTGTCAGGCGATACGAGTTCTCGGGTTTCAGGGCTGCTTCGCAACCCAGCGGGGATAAATCCCCTCGCCACAGATGCTTCGCGCTACTGGGGTTTTTGCGTAAAATGCCGGCCTTTCGTCACACCTCACGGATTTCGCGTCATGGGCACTCTTACGGTCAACCAGAACAAACTGCAAAAGCGCCTGCGCCGCCTGGCCGGCGAAGCGGTCGCCGATTTCAACATGATCGAAGATGGCGACAAGGTCATGGTCTGCCTGTCCGGGGGCAAGGACAGCTACACCATGCTTGACGTGCTGATGCACCTGCAGAAGGTTGCACCGATCAAGTTCGACATCGTCGCGGTGAACATGGACCAGAAACAGCCGGGCTTTCCCGAGCACGTGCTGCCGGCCTACCTGAAAGAACTGGGCATCGAGTATCACATCGTCGAGAAGGACACTTACTCGGTGGTCAAGGAACTGGTGCCGGAAGGCAAGACCACCTGTTCGCTGTGCTCGCGCCTGCGTCGCGGCACCCTGTACACCTTTGCTGACGAAATCGGCGCGACGAAAATGGCCCTCGGTCATCACCGCGACGACATCGTCGAAACGTTCTTCCTCAACATGTTCTTCAACGGCACCCTGAAAGCGATGCCGCCGAAGCTGCGCGCCGACGATGGCCGCAACGTGGTGATCCGCCCGCTGGCGTACTGCAACGAGAAGGACATTCAGGCCTACTCGGACCTCAAGCAATTTCCGATCATCCCGTGCAACCTCTGCGGCTCGCAGGAAAACCTGCAGCGCCAGGTGGTCAAGGAAATGCTCCAGGACTGGGACCGCAAGACCCCGGGCCGCACCGAATCGATTTTCCGCAGCCTGCAGAACGTGGTGCCGTCGCAACTGGCCGACCGCAACCTGTTCGACTTCACCAGCCTGAAGATCGACGAGACCGCGGCTTCGCGTTTCGTCAATGTCGTCAATCTGTAAACACAACCTGTAGAAGCGAGCCCTGTGGCGAGGGGATTCATCCCCGCTGGGGCGCGAAGCGGCCCCAAAATCTCGGGGTCTGCTGCGCAGCCCAGCGGGGATGAATCCCCTCGCCACAGGGGCCTGCTTCTGCAGGTGTTATTCATTTCCAAACCTCAGGAGAGGGCATGCGCGATTACAAGTGGCTGCACGAATACTGTCTGAACCGTTTCGGTTCGGCGGCTGAACTGGAAGCCCATCTGCCCGTTCCCAAGACCCCCGCACAACTGCGCAAGATCCGCGACGACCGCTACCTCTCGACCATGGCCCTGCGGGTTTTTCGCGCCGGGCTCAAGCACAGCCTGGTCGACGCCAAGTGGCCGGCGTTCGAAGAAGTGTTCTTCAAGTTCGATCCGGAAAAAGTCGTGCTGATGAGCGCCGAACACCTTGAGCGGCTGATGCAGGACGCGCGGATCATCCGCCACCTCGGCAAGCTGAAAAGCGTGCCGCGCAATGCGCAGTTCATTCTCGATGTGGAAAAGGACAAGGGCAGCTTCGGCGCGCTGATCGCCGACTGGCCGGTGACCGATATCGTCGGCCTGTGGACCTACCTGAAAAAGCACGGCCACCAACTCGGCGGGCTGTCGGCGCCACGCTTTTTGCGCATGGTCGGCAAGGACACGTTCGTGCCGAGCTACGACGTGGTCGCAGCGTTGAATGCACAGAAGATCGTCGACAAAGTGCCGACCAGCCAGCGTGATCTGGCAACGGTGCAAAACGCCTTCAACCAGTGGCACGAACAGAGCGGCGGACGGCCGATGAGCCAGATTTCGATGATGCTCGCCTATACCGTCAACCATTGAGTCCATCCGATCGTTCCCATGCTCCGCGTGGGAACGCCGCCCGGGACGCTCCCCGTCCCTGAGACGCAGAGCGTCTCTGGATGCATTCCCACGCAGAGCGTGGGAACGATCGGTGTAGCAACTGATGGCGATCGGTCAGGCGACGCTGATCTCGCCTTCACCCGCCAATTTGCGATTCAACTGATAGCGCCAGCGCACATACAACAGCGCCGAGCAGAACACCGCCAGGCTCGCGGCCATTTCCAGCAGGCCGAACAGCTGCCGGTTGGGGTCGTACGCCGCCAGTGCGCCTTTGATGAAATACAGGTTCACCACAAAACACATCCACGAATGGCCACGGGCGCTGCCCATGATCATCGCCGGGGCGAGCACCAGCCACGGGATCAGCTCGACCAGCAGAATCACCCACGGCCGCGCGCCATGCAGGTCGGCGAACAGCAGGTAATAAGCCGCCAGCAAACCGGCGAGGGCGAAAAAGCTCAGCAGGCTGAGCACGCGCATCGCCTTGACCCGTGGCTCAAGCCACTCTATCGAGGGCAGGACTTTCGGCTTCTTCGCCATCAGCCCACCAGTTTCTGCGCGGTTTTCGCCAGGCGCAGACCGAGTGCGCGACACAGCGCCACTTCGTGCTGGTCGAGACCGTTCTTGCCGTCGGCACCGGCGTGATGGCTAGCGCCATAAGGCGTGCCGCCACCCTCGGTTTCGAGCAGGGCCGATTCGCTGTAGGGCAGGCCGGTGATCAACATGCCGTGATGCAACAGCGGCAACATCATCGACAACAGCGTGGTTTCCTGACCGCCGTGCAGGCTGGCGGTGGAGGTGAACACGCCGGCCGGTTTGCCGACCAGCGCGCCGGTCAGCCAGAGGTTGCTGGTGCCGTCGAGGAAGTACTTGAGCGGCGCGGCCATGTTGCCGAAACGCGTCGGACTGCCCAAGGCGAGGCCGGCGCAGTTCTTCAGATCATCGAGGCTGGCATAAAGCGCGCCTTCAGCGGGAATCTCCGCCGCCACCGCTTCGCACTCAGTGGAAATCGCCGGCACCGTGCGCAGACGCGCTTCCATGCCGGCCTGCTCGATGCCACGGGCGATCTGCCGGGCCATCTCGTTGGTCGAACCGTTGCGGCTGTAATAGAGAACCAGAATGTACGGCGTGCTCATGGCAACAACTCCAGCACGTTTTCCGGCGGGCGACCGATGACGGCCTTGTCGCCGACTTCCAGAATCGGCCGCTCCATGAGTTTCGGGTGTGCGGCGATGGCGTCGATCAATTGCTGCTCGCTGAGGCTGGCGTCGGCCAGGTTCAGGGTTTTGTATTCCTCTTCACCGCTGCGCAGCAGCTGCCGCGCGCTGATCCCGAGCTTGCCGAGCAGGGCCTTGATCTGCGTGGCGCTGAGCGGCGTTTCCAGGTAGCGCACGACAGTCGGATGCAAGCCGCGGGCTTCGAGCAGTTCCAGCGCGCCGCGGGATTTCGAGCAGCGCGGATTGTGATAAAGCGTCAGATCGGTCATGGCGGGTCGCTTCTGGCGTAAAGTGGCGGCTATTCTAACTGTGCGGCGCGCAATCCAGAACCGTCAGAGGCGATGGGTCGCAGGCGCTTTCGAATTTTCACAAGGAACACGACATGACACGGCGATTGGCAGCGGCATTGACGATAATCGGGGCGTTGATGCTGGGGGGCTGCGGCAATGATTACGGCATCGACCAGAACGGCCAGAAGGTAGCGTCCGAACGTCTGGACAAACAATGGGTGGTGCTTAACTACTGGGCCGAATGGTGTGGCCCGTGCCGCACGGAAATTCCCGAGCTGAATCATTTGGCTGATGAGCTCAAGAGCAAGAATGTCGGGGTGTTCGGGGTCAACTTCGACAACGTGCAGGGCGCGGAGCTGAAAGAGGCGAGCGAAAAACTCGGCATCAAGTTCACCGTGCTGGCGCAGGATCCGGCCGAGCTGTTCGACCTGCCGCGCAGTGAGGCGCTGCCGGTGACCTTCATCATTGATGACAAGGGCAAGGTGCGTGAGCAGTTGCTGGGTGAGCAGACGGCGGCGGGCGTGATGGCGAAGCTGGAGGCGTTGCGGAACAAGTAACCTGTGGCGAGGGGATTTATCCCCGTTGGGTCGCGAAGCGGCCCCATGCGCAGTTCCGGGCGAACTGCAAACTCAGGGCTGCTACGCAGCCCAACGGGGATGAATCCCCTCACCACAGGTAACCCCCTGCGGGCACAGAAGGGGCTCAGCCCTCTTCCAGCCACCAGCGCAACGGTTTGCCTTCAGCCGGCCAAAAGCGAACCTGCTCGATGGGCGAAA
Source organism: Pseudomonas sp. Sample_21 (assembly GCF_004307525.1). NCBI lineage: Bacteria > Pseudomonadati > Pseudomonadota > Gammaproteobacteria > Pseudomonadales > Pseudomonadaceae > Pseudomonas > Pseudomonas sp. Sample_21. The sequence goes on from NZ_RCNZ01000044.1 coordinate 22,763, forward strand.
TGTCCCAGCGCTCGACTTTTTCCAGCGCCTGCAAGAAGCGTTGTTCCTGCTCCATCAACGCCGGGGCGCAGAGCTTGCGGGTCTTGCCGATCTTGCCGAAGCTCAGCTTGTCGCCGTCCTGCGTGTACGGCGCGAACCAATGGTTGCAGCCGCCGTTGCCGTAGGCGCGGCCGTCATCGCCAAGGGTCACGGTCAGATGGCTGTAATCCATCAGTGGCCGCTCGCCGATCCATTCCAGAATGTAGCTGCGGTTGTGCTGCAGTTGCACCGGCTCTGCGGCGCAACCAGCCAGGCCGACACCGATCAGTGCGGTCAGGGCGAGGCGTTTCATCACGCAGGCTCCTGGCATTTCGGGCACAGGTGCTTGTCGCCGACGGCTTTCCAGCCCAGCTCGGCGATGCGCGCGGTGGCGGCGGGTTTCTCAGCGGACTTGCCGAGTTTGGCATCCACGGCGAATTCGAAGCTCAGCTCTTTCGCGCAGCTGTCGCAGTTGACCTGCCAGGTGTGAATGGCCAGTTCGCCGAACACCGGGCCTGTGGTCATCGCGGTCCATTGGCCTGGCGGATTGATCAGGTGGCGCACCGTGTCGACGGTCAGGCGCATGGACAAATCCTTGCTGCCTTTGAGCGTGACCAACAGGGCATCGCCGATACGGATCGAGCCACCGTTGCCGGTCACTTGATAGCGGCCTGGAACCAGGGCGCGGCATTCGGTGAGGGTGTGTTGCGGGTTCATCAGGGTGTAGCGGAAATCGTGTTCGACCATGGGTCCTCCAAATATGCGCGACATGCTAGCACGGGCTCGATTGCAGAATGATGCACGCGTGCGACCTTCGATCCGGTTCAAATGCGCCGACAGTCATGGCAAACTGCCGGCCCCCGAATCTGAAGGAACGGAACATGGCGCTGATCGAATGTTATGAATGCAAGCGGAGCATCAGTTCCGAAGCGCTGGTGTGCATTCACTGCGGCGCGCCGATGGCCGAGCACGCCGCCATGCAGGCGCAATCGACGGCGGCACCGGTGCAAGCCTCGACGATTTCCTTCGGCAGCCTGCCACGCAACAACGCAGTGCCCGAGGCGGTTGCGCCGCCAGTGTCCGAGCCTTTACCCAAAGTGATGCCGGCAGCAGCAGGGCGTCGCCGTCGTCAGCAGGCCGCAGAACAGGCCCGCGAGGAGCAGCAACCGCTCAATCCCGATGGCAGTCGCCCGGTGGAAGGCTGGCTGAAAATCATGGTGTTTCTGCTACCGGCGTTTTTCGTCTGGTTCCTGCTGCGCAACGGCCATTCCAGCAAGCAGCGCCTGCTCGGCTTCGGCTGGCTGGGCTTGCTGATCCTGGCGTCTTCGCTGTCCAAGTAAAACCGTTCAACCCTCGACCTGGTTCTGCGGCGCACCTGCCGCCCAGGTCGCTATGTTGTGCAGGGTGGTCGCGGCAATCGCGCCCAGAGCTTCGCGGGTCAAAAACGCCTGATGCGCGGTGATGATCACGTTGGGAAACGTCAGCAGACGCGCCAGCACATCGTCCTGCAGCGGCAGGTCGGAGCGATCCTCGAAAAACAGCTGCGCCTCTTCCTCATAAACATCCAGCCCCAGATAACCGAGTTGGCCGTCCTTCAGCGCGTCGATCAGCGCTGGCGTGTCCACCAGCCCGCCACGCCCGGTGTTGATCAGCATCGTCCCGGCCAGCATGTGTGCCAGTGAGTCGCGATTGATCAGGTGCTTGCTCTGTTCGTTGAGCGGGCAATGCAGGCTGATGATCCGCGACTGCGCGAGCAACTCCGGCAGGCTCAGATAACGTGCGCCCAAGGCCAGCACCTCGGGATTGGGATACGGATCGTAAGCGAGCAGTTCACAGCCGAAGCCGTGCATGATTTTCGCGAACGTTGCACCGATCTGCCCGGTGCCGACGATGCCGACGGTTTTGCCGACCAGATCGAAACCGGTCAGGCCATGCAGGCTGAAATCGCCTTCGCGGGTGCGGTTGTAGGCGCGATGCAAGCGACGATTGAGGGCGAGGATCAGCGCCACGGCATGTTCGGCCACGGCGTGCGGCGAGTAGGCCGGCACACGAACCACGGCCAGGCCGAGGCGTTTCGCCGCCGGCAGGTCGACATGGTTGTAACCCGCCGAACGCAGGGCAATCAGCCGCGTGCCGCCGGCAGCGAGGCGTTCGAGCACCGGGGCGCTGAGGTCGTCATTGATGAACGCGCAGACCACTTCGTGTTGCTCGGCCAGCGCCGCCGTATCGAGGCTCAGTCGCGCTGCTTGAAAGTGCAATTCAAGCCCGGCCGCGCAGTCGGCGCCGAGAAAGCTGTCGCGGTCGTAGGTCTGGCTACTGAAAATGATCGTGCGCATGAATCCTCCCGGAACATCGACGCGGGCCGCAATGGCCCGCGACAACTGTAGCGCTTTGCGCGCGCCGTGCCTTGCCGTGGATCAGGCGCTGATGCGCGCCTGCGCCGCGAGTCGATTGATCGAGCGCTCCAGTTCATCCAGAGCGGCGGCGGCTTTCGGATCGTCCTGCTTGAGCAGGGTTTCGCTGCGCTGGCAGGCGGCGCGCAGTTGCGGCACGCCGCAATAACGGGTGGCGCCGTGCAAGCGGTGCACGCGTTCGAGCAGGGCATTCTGGTCGTGGCTGTCACGCGCGGCGCGTATCGCTTCGCGGTCGGCTTCCAGCGAGGCCAGCAGCATGGCGAGCATGTCCGCCGCCAGATCCGCTTTGCCCGCCGCCAGACGCAAGCCTTCTTCGTGATCGAGCACTGGCAGTTCCTGCTGACTCGCTGCGCTGTCGCCGCTGCGCTCCGGCGCCTGATTGCGCAGGGCCAGTCCGGTCCACTTCAACACCACCTGCGCCAGTTGCCGCTCGCTGATCGGTTTAGTCAGGTAGTCGTCCATGCCGCTTTGCAGCAGCGCGCGTTTTTCATTGGCCATGGCGTGGGCAGTGAGGGCGACGATCGGCAGCGGCGTGCAATGCCGCTCGCTTTCCCACTGGCGAATGGTTTCCGTGGTCTGGCGGCCATCCATGCCTGGCATCTGCACGTCCATCAACACCAGATCGAAAGATTCGCTTTGCACCGCTTTGACTGCTGCGTAACCGCTTTCCACCGCGAGCACGCGGGCGCCCATGTCTTCGAGCAGGGTCTGCACCAGCAACAGATTCGCCGGGTTGTCGTCGACACACAGCACGCGCGGCGCACGGCTGGACAGCGGCTCGCCCGGTTCGCTGCGCGGCTGGCGCGGATTGACCAGATCGGACAGCGCCCGGCGCAGCTTGCGCGTACATGCCGGTTTGGCTTGCAGCTGGCTGTGCGGGTTGGGTACCGACAGATGAAATAGCGTCTGTTCGGTGGTCGGGCACAGCACCAGCACTTTGCAGCCCAAGTGTTCGAGGTCCCAGATGTGCTGGTTCAAGCGTTCCGGGAGCATGTCGTTGCTGGTGATGCCGATCACCGCCAGATCGATCGCCTGATCGGTCTGATGCGCGCCGGTGACGCCATTGCTCAGGCTCTCCAGAGTATTGAACGGCGTAACTTGCAGTCCGCAGTCTTCCAGCTGATGTTGCAAGGCCTGACGCGCCAGTTCGTGGTTTTCCAGCACCGCCACACGACGCCCGAGCAGCGGCGCGGCGGGCAGGTCCTCGGCATCGTCGCGGGTCTTGGGCAGGCTCAGGCTGATCCAGAATTCCGAACCTTCGCCCGGCGTGCTGTCGACGCCGATCTCGCCGCCCATCTGCTCGATCAGGCGCTTGGAAATCACCAGCCCCAGCCCGGTGCCGCCGGGTTGGCGCGACAGCGAATTGTCGGCCTGACTGAAAGCCTGGAACAGCGCGCGGACATCCTGACTCGACAGACCGATGCCGGTGTCCTGAATGCTGATGCGCAGTTGCACGCTGTCTTCGTGTTCGTCTTCGAGCATCGCCCGGGCGACGATGGTGCCTTCGCGGGTGAACTTGATCGCGTTGCTGACCAGATTGGTGAGGATCTGCTTCAGGCGCAGCGGATCGCCGACCAGCGACAGCGGCGTATCGCGATAGACCAGGCTGACCAGCTCGAGCTGCTTGGCGTGCGCGGCCGGGGCGAGAATGGTCAGGGTGTCCTGAAGCAGGTCGCGGAGGTTGAACGGAATGTGGTCGAGCACCAGTTTGCCGGCCTCGATTTTCGAGAAGTCGAGAATCTCGTTGATGATTCCCAACAGGCTGTCGGCGGACTTTTCGATGGTGCCCAGATAGTCGAGCTGGCGCGGGGTCAGTTCGCTTTTCTGCAACAGGTGAGTAAAGCCGAGAATGCCGTTGAGCGGCGTGCGGATCTCGTGGCTCATGTTGGCGAGGAATTCGGATTTGATCCGGCTGGCTTCCAACGCTTCTTTGCGCGCCAGGTCCAGTTCGATGTTCTGGATCTCGATGGTTTCCAGGTTTTGCCGCACGTCCTCGGTGGCCTGATCGACGCTGTGCTGCAATTCTTCGCGAGCGTTCTGCAGGGTGCCGGCCATGCGGTTGATGCCGGAGGCCAGTTCATCCAGTTCCTGACTGCCGAGCGGCGGCAAGCGGGTTTCCAGATGACCGTCCTTGAGTTGCGCAACCGCTTGTTTGATCTGGCTCAGCGGACGGTTGATGGTGCGGCCCATGCGCAACGCGAGGAGGGCGGCGCCGGCAAGTCCGGCGGCGATCAGCAGCAGGCTGGCGAACAGGCTGCGATAGCCGCGCAGCAACATGCCGTTGTGCGACAGCTCCAGCTCGACCCAGCCGAGCAGGCGTTCGGATTCTTCGGGAATGATTTCGCCGGCGAGGTTGCGATGCTTGCCGAACACCGGCATCAGGTAGCGCGTCGCGTCATTGCCGCTGCGTCGTTGCAGCAGCGCGCTGTCGCCGCTTGGCGCTTGATTGAGCATGGTCGGGCCGGCGTGGGCCAGTGGCGAGCGATCCGCCGCGAGGAAAGTCACCGCGCGCACGTCGGGTTGTTCAAGGGACTGGGTGGCGATGCGTTCAAGCAGATCGGCGTCGCCGTGACCCATCGCCGGGGCCACCAGTGGCGCCAGTTGCTCGGCGATCATTTCGCCGCGCTGCATCAACTGGCTGTGCAGGTCGGTCTGCTGCGTCCAGGTGAAATAGCCACCCAGCACCAGCGCCATCAGGCTGGTCGGCAACAAGGTCAGCAACAGCACGCGACCTTTGATTCCCAGTTTCTTGAGCACGCCTATCTCCCGCATCCCGCTGATCTGTTGACACATGCGTGCATCCGGCACGCGACATGGGCGCAGTGTAGCGATTTGCAGGCGGGCAATCTTGCGGAAAATGCAGCGCCGCCCACGCACTCGTTCGTCCGACAGGTCAAGCTTGTGTTGCCCGCTGTCGGACAATCTTGAATAATCCGCCAACTGAGAATTACTTGCAGATACTCATGACTCCTGTTTCCGTTGGCCAGCCACGCATCCTTTCCATTGAAGACGATCCGGTCCTCGGCGCGTATGTGCACGAGCATCTGGGCCGCAGCGGTTTTCAGGTGACCTGGTGCCAGAACGGCCAGGAAGGTCTGAACATCGCCCAGTGCCAGCCTTTCGACGTGGTGCTGATGGATATTCTGCTGCCGGGGCTCGATGGTCTGCAGTTGTTGACGCAATTGCGGCAGAGCCATTCGACGCCGGTGCTGCTGATGTCGGCGCTGGGTGCCGAGGCCGATCGCATCAGTGGTTTCCGCCTCGGCGCCGATGACTATTTGCCCAAGCCGTTCAGCATGGCCGAGTTGCATGTGCGCATCGAAGCGATCCTGCGCCGGGTGGCATTGGATCGGCGCCCGCCTGCGGTTACCGCTGCGGTGGTCAGCGGCACCCTGCGTTTCGATGACGAACACTGCGACGTGTTCTTCCGCGAGCAAGCGGCCGGGTTGACCCGCAGCGAATTCCGTCTGCTGGAAACCCTGCACCGCAACAACGAGGAGGTGCTGAGCAAGGCCTTCCTTTATCAGCATGTCCTGCAACGCGGCTTTGCGGCGCACGACCGCAGCCTCGACATGCACATCAGCCAGATCCGCCGCAAACTCAAAGCCATCGGTTACACCGAGCGCGAAGTGCGCACGGTGTGGGGCAAGGGCTATGTCTTGAGTGGCGCTGATGAAACTGTCTGAGCTGCCGGGGCGGCATTCGCTGTTCTGGAAACTGGCGTGCCTGCTGGTGGCGTTCTGTCTGCTGATGATCTGGCTGAGCTGGTCGTGGGGCCGCTACATGGAGGAGCGCAATCAGTTCCTCTCCAGTGACGCGCGCAGCACCCTCAGCCGTTATGCCGCGCAAGCCGAACAGGCGTGGCAGCGCGGCGGGCCCAATGGCGTCGATGACTGGTTGCAGAGCATGGAATTGCGCGAGGCCAGTTGGGTCGGCGTGATCGGCGCTGATTTGCAGTCGCTGAGCAGCCAGCCGTTGAACGCGGCAGAGGTGCAGCACCTGACCTTTTTGCGCGGCCTCGACTGGCCGATCCACAAGAAGGGCCGACCTTGGCTGCGGGTGCCGTTCCCGCAGGATCCGGCCGTCGGCATTCTCGTCATTGAATTGCCCGAGCGTTTTGTCCCGGGCAAGTACCGGGTGTTCTGGCGGGTGATCACCAACGGCGTGATTCCCGGGCTGTTCACCCTGTTGCTCTGCGTCGGCTTGTACCGCCTGTTGGTGGTGCCGCTGAACAACCTGCGCGAACAGGCCAACGCCTGGCGCGCCGACCAGTTGAATGTGCGCCTGTCGAGCGGCATCACCCAGCGCCCGGATGAACTCGGTGAACTGGCGCGGGCCTTCGATTCCATGTCCGAGCGCCTGCAAACCACGGTCGCCTTGCAGCAGCAATTGTTGCGCGACCTGTCCCACGAACTGCGCACGCCGCTGAGCCGCCTGCGCGTGGCCAGTGAAAGCGAACAGGGCTTGGCGCAATTGCGCGAGCGCATCGGCCGCGAGGTCGACGGCATGCAACGTTTGGTCGAAGACACCCTGCAACTGGCCTGGCTCGACACCGACCGCTCGCCGTTGCCGGATGAAGCGATCCAGATTCAGGCACTGTGGGAAATGCTCACCGACAACGCCTGTTATGAAAGCGGCTGGCCGAGCCTGCAATTGCAATGCTCGGTCGAAGCTTCGTGTTGGGTGCGCGGCAACCTCAATACCCTCGCGCAAGCGCTGGAAAACATCCTGCGCAACGCCATTCGTCACTCGCCCGAGGGCGGCATCGTGCGGCTCGATGGACGGCGCGATGGCGAGTATTGGCATTTGTGGCTGGAGGATCAGGGCGGCGGCGTGGCTGACGAAGATCTGCAGCGGATCTTTTCGCCGTTCATTCGATTGGATGGATCGAGACCCGGAGATGGTGGCTTTGGCCTGGGCTTGAGCATTGCCCGCAACTCGGTGCAGCGCCAGGGCGGGTTGCTCTGGGCGGAAAACACCGGGGCGGGGTTGCGGTTGAATTTGCGCTTGTTGGCGGATGATGGTGTTGCCCATGCGGACGCCTTCGCGAGCAGGCTCGCTCCCACAATGGCTGTGCATTCGCCGCAGATCGCATAAGCAACATTCATCCCCGTGGGAGCGAGCCTGCTCGCGAATTCCAAGCAGCACCACGAGAACTGAGTGTTGCGCAAATAAAAGTCTCACCACTGGTGAGACTTTTGTGCCTTATTCCCATAAACCATAAGCACCGCACTTTGCGTGATATGGCCTGCGCGGGTTTGCCGGTATGATAGGCGCCCCCGCACGTCTGGATTGCGAATACGCCATGACCCTGCAGTACCCAACCATCGCCGATTGCGTCGGCAACACGCCGCTGGTGCGTTTGCAGCGCCTGCCCGGCGCTACCAGCAACACCCTTTTGCTCAAGCTCGAAGGGAACAACCCGGCAGGTTCGGTCAAGGACCGCCCGGCGTTGTCGATGATCACTCGCGCCGAGTTGCGCGGGCAGATCAATCCCGGCGATACGCTGATCGAGGCGACCTCTGGCAATACCGGTATCGCGCTGGCGATGGCCGCTGCGATCAAGGGTTACAAGATGATCCTGATCATGCCGGACAACTCCAGTGCCGAGCGCAAGGCAGCGATGACCGCTTACGGTGCCGAGCTGATCCTGGTGACTCAGGAAGAGGGCATGGAAGGCGCCCGCGATCTGGCCCAGCGTATGGAAGCCGAAGGCCGTGGCAAGGTGCTCGACCAGTTCGCCAATGGCGACAACCCGGAAGCGCACTACACCACCACCGGCCCGGAAATCTGGCGTCAGACCCAGGGCAGCATCACCCATTTCGTCAGTTCGATGGGCACCACCGGCACCATCATGGGCGTGTCGCGCTACCTCAAAGAGCAGAGCGACAGCGTGCAGATCGTCGGTCTGCAACCGATGGAAGGCTCGGCCATTCCCGGCATCCGCCGCTGGCCGCAGGAATACCTGCCGAAGATCTATCAGGCTGACCGCGTCGATCGCATCGTCGACATGGCGCAAAGCGAAGCCGAAGACGTTACCCGGCGCTTGGCCCGCGAAGAAGGCATCTTCTGCGGCGTGTCCTCGGGCGGTGCGGTGGCAGCGATGCTGCGCTTGTCCAAAGAAGTTGAAAACGCGGTGATCGTCGCGATCATCTGCGACCGTGGCGACCGTTACCTGTCGACCGGCATTTTCGACGCGCCGAACTGATGGCCAAACACGAGAGAGGCCTGCGCTTCCAGCCCACCGGCGGCAGCAAGGCGCCACAGATCCCGACCGGCAAAAAGCAGCGCTTGAGTATCGAGCGCCTGGCCAATGACGGTCGCGGTATCGCGTTTTTCGAAGGCAAAACCTGGTTCGTCCTCGGCGCCCTTGCCGGGGAAGAGGTCGAAGCGCGGGTGCTCGGCGCCCACGGCAAAGTGGTCGAGGCGCGTACCGAACGGGTATTCACTGCCAGCGAATTGCGTCGTCCGGCAGCGTGCGCGCACTTTGGTCGCTGTGGCGGTTGCAGCGTTCAGCACTTGCCCCACGACGAACAACTCGCCCTGAAACAGCGCATGCTCGCCGAGCAATTGTCGCGGGTGGCTGGTGTCGAACCTGAAGAGTGGGCAGCGCCGCTCACCGGCCCGGAATTCGGTTACCGTCGGCGTGCGCGGATCGCCGTGCGCTGGGACATGAAGGCAAAGAAACTCGAAGTAGGTTTCCGCGCCGCCGGCAGTCAGGACATCGTCGCGATCAGCGAATGCCCGGTGCTGGTACAGCCCTTGCAGCCGATCATGACCCGCTTGCCGGAGATGCTGCGGCGCCTGAGCAAACCGCAAGCGTTGGGCCATGTCGAGTTGTTCAGCGGCTCATCACTGGCGGTATTGCTGCGACACATGGCGCCGTTGTCCGAAGCGGATCTGAGCATCCTCAAGGATTTCTGCCGGTTTCATGAAGCGCAGTTGTGGTTGCATGGCGAAGGTGAACCGCAACCGGTCGAGGCCGGTCAGAGCCTCGGTTATCGCCTGGAACAGTGGAATCTCGAGCTGGCTTATCGGCCGGGTGACTTCGTTCAGGTCAACGCCGGGGTCAACGAAGCGATGATCGCCCAAGCGCTGGACTGGCTGAAACCAGCGGCTGAAGAACGCGTGCTCGACCTGTTTTGCGGGTTGGGAAATTTTGCGCTACCGCTGGCCAAAGGCGTGCGTGAAGTGGTGGCGGTGGAGGGTGTGCAGACCATGGTCGAGCGTGCCGCTGCCAACGCCGTCAGTAACAATTTGCATAACACAAAGTTTTTTCAAGCCGATTTATCCCAGCCTTTGAGCGATGCCCAGTGGATCGGAAACGGCTTTTCTGCGGTACTCTTGGACCCACCGCGTGACGGTGCTTTCGAGGTGGTGCGCAAGCTCGCGACCCTGGGTGCCAAACGGTTGGTATACGTGTCGTGCAACCCGGCCACGCTGGCGCGCGACACGCAGGAATTGATCAAGCAGGGCTACCGGTTAAAACGTGCCGGGATTCTCGATATGTTTCCTCAGACGGCACATGTCGAGGCCATGGCGTTATTTGAAGCGAGCCAGGACGGCTCGTCTGAATCCGTCTGATCTGTCCGCGCAGCGCTCGCCTGAGCCCCGCGAGCGCGAACGGACACTGAGGATCAGCGATTTGACGCATTGAATCTGCGTCGTAGGGAAGGTAAAGCAGCATGGTACAGGTGAGAGCACACCAGCCGATCAACACCGACGGCAGTATCAATCTCGAGGCCTGGCTCGATCACGCGGTCAGTGTCGATCTGGCACTGGATCGCGAGGCCTTGAAAGAAGCCTGCGAGTTCGCTCGCGAGGCCGAACAGCAGTCCAATGCGAAGAAGAACCTGTGGGCCGAAGGCTCCGGCAGTTTCAGCACGGGCCTTGAGATCGCCGAGATCCTCGCCGACCTCAAGCTCGATCAGGATTCACTGGTCGCCGCCGTGTTGTATCGCGGCGTGCGCGAAGGCCAGATAGAGCTGGCGGCCATCGGCCAGCGCTTCGGTCCGGTAGTGGCCAAGCTGATCGACGGCGTGCAGCGCATGGCGGCCATCAGCGCCAGCCTCAGCCCACGGCAATCGATGGTCATGGGCACGCAAGGGCAGGTCGAGAACCTGCGCAAGATGCTCGTGGCCATGGTCGATGATGTGCGCGTTGCGCTGATCAAACTGGCCGAACGCACCTGCGCCATCCGTGCGGTGAAAACCGCCGACGATGAAAAGCGCAACCGCGTCGCTCGCGAAGTCTTCGACATCTATGCGCCGCTGGCGCATCGCCTCGGCATCGGTCATATCAAATGGGAACTGGAGGACTTGTCCTTCCGTTATCTGGAACCCGATCAATACAAGCAGATCGCCAAGTTGCTCCACGAGCGGCGGCTGGACCGCGAGCGTTTCATCAGCGACGTGATGACCCAGCTCAAGGACGAACTGCAGGCCACCGGCGTCGACGCCGACATCAGCGGCCGGGCCAAACACATCTACTCGATCTGGCGCAAAATGCAGCGCAAGGGTCTGGAATTCAGCCAGATCTATGACGTTCGCGCGGTGCGCGTGCTGGTGCCGGAAATGCGCGACTGCTACACCGCGCTTGGCATCGTTCACACCCTGTGGCGGCACATCCCGAAAGAATTCGACGACTACATCGCCAACCCGAAAGAGAACGGCTACCGCTCGCTGCACACGGCGGTGATCGGCCCGGAAGGCAAGGTCCTCGAGGTGCAGATCCGCACCCATTCGATGCACGAAGAGGCCGAACTTGGCGTCTGCGCGCACTGGCGCTACAAGGGCACCGACGTCAAATCCGGCTCGAACCATTACGAAGAGAAAATTTCCTGGCTGCGTCAAGTGCTCGAATGGCACGAAGAGCTGGGTGACATCGGCGGTCTGGCCGAGCAGTTGCGCGTCGACATCGAGCCCGATCGGGTTTACATCTTCACTCCCGACGGTCACGCCATCGACTTGCCGAAAGGCGCGACGCCGCTGGATTTCGCCTATCGGGTGCACACCGAAATTGGCCACAACTGCCGGGGCGCGAAGATCAACGGCCGCATCGTGCCGCTGAACTACAGCCTGCAGACCGGCGAGCAGGTCGAGATCATCACCAGCAAGCACGGCACGCCGAGCCGCGACTGGCTGAACCCGAACCTCGGTTACGTCACCACCTCGCGGGCGCGGGCGAAGATCGTCCATTGGTTCAAGTTGCAGGCTCGCGATCAGAACGTTGCGGCCGGTAAAACCCTGATCGAGCGCGAACTCAATCGCCTCGGCCTGCCGGCGGTGGATTTCGACAAGCTGGCTGAAAAGGCCAACATGAAAACCGCCGAAGACATGTTCGCCGCCCTCGGTGCCGGTGACCTGCGTCAGGCGCATCTGGTCAACCTTGCCCAGCAATTGGTCGAACCGGAGCGCGGCAACGAGCAACTGGAACTGATCCCGCGCAAGGCCACCGGTTACAAACCGGGCAAGCGTGGCGATATCCAGATCCAGGGCGTCGGCAACCTGATGACGCAGATGGCCGGCTGCTGCCAGCCGCTGCCGGGCGATGCGATTGTCGGTTACATCACTCAGGGCCGTGGCGTGAGCATTCACCGCCAGGACTGCGCCTCGGTGCTGCAACTGGGCGGGCGCGAGCCGGAGCGGATCATTCAGGTCAGCTGGGGCCCGGTGCCGGTGCTCACCTATCCGGTGGACATCATCATCCGCGCCTACGACCGTTCCGGGCTGCTGCGTGACGTCTCGCAGGTGCTGCTCAACGAGCGCATCAACGTGCTGGCGGTCAACACCCGCTCGAACAAGGAAGACAACACCGCGCTGATGTCGCTGACCATCGAGATCCCCGGTCTGGATGCGCTGGGACGGCTGCTGGGGCGGATTTCGCAATTGCCGAACATCATCGAAACCCGGCGTAACCGTACCCCGTGATGCAATTGATTGTTCCCTGTGGGAGCGAGCCTGCTCGCGAAGAGGGCGTGTCAGTCGACATCTTTGTTGCAGACACAGCGCTTTCGCGAGCAGGCTCGCTCCCACAATGGTTTTGTGGTGAGACAGAAAAATGATGTACAGCCTCGAAGACCTGCTCCACCTGATGTCCCGCCTGCGCGATCCGCAGTTCGGTTGCCCGTGGGACATCAAGCAAACCTACGCGACCATCGTCCCGCACACCCTCGAAGAAGCCTATGAAGTGGCGGATGCCATCGAGCGTGGCGATCTCGACCATTTGCAAGGCGAGTTGGGCGATCTGTTGTTTCAGGTGGTGTATTACAGCCAGTTGGCCAAGGAAGAGGGGCGGTTCGAATTTGCGGGGGTGATCGACAGCATCACGCGCAAACTGATCCGCCGTCATCCGCATGTGTTTCCGACGGGCGACCTGTACGCGCCGCTCGACGTGCCGTGCTTGAGCGAAGAACAGGTCAAGCAGCGCTGGGAAGAGATCAAGGCCGAAGAGCGCGCCGAGAAAGCCTCTGCGCCCGAGCAGTTGTCCTTGCTTGATGATGTGCCGGCCACCTTGCCGGCACTGTCGCGCTCAGCCAAGTTGCAGAAGCGCGCCGGGCAGGTCGGTTTCGACTGGCCGGATGCCTTGCCGGTCCTCGACAAGGTCCGCGAAGAGCTCGATGAAGTGCTCGAAGCCATGTCGGAAAATGATCCGGTGGCGGTGGCCGACGAGATCGGCGATCTGCTGTTTTCCGTGGTCAATCTGGCCCGGCATTTGAAGGTCGATCCGGAAACCGCCCTGCGCGGCGCCAATGGCAAGTTTGAAAGACGTTTCCGTTTTATCGAACAGGCATTGCGCGACACCCATCGTCCCATGGAAGATTGCACCCTCGAAGAGTTGGACGCCCTGTGGGGCGAAGCCAAACGCCAGGAAAAGAATGAGCCCAGCTGCGGCTGAGCCGTTGCCCAAGTGAGTAAGCATTGATGAGCCTTTCCCTTCGCGACCAGTTGCTCAAAGCAGGCCTGGTCAACCAAAAGCAGGCCAAGCAGGTCAGCAAAGACAAGCAGAAGCAACAACGCCTGGCCCACAAAGGCCAGGCCGAGCTGGACGATTCGCAGCAGCGCGCCGCCCAGGAAGCCATGGCCGAGAAGGTCAAGCGCGACCAGGAGCTGAACCGTCAGCAGCAGGAGAAGGCCGAGGCCAAGGCCCGCGCTGCGCAGGTCAAGCAGTTGATCGAAGTCTCCCGTCTGCCCAAGCTGACCACCGAGGACTACTACAACTTCGTCGACGACAAGAAGGTCAAGCGCATCTCGGTCAACACGCTGATGCGCAACAAGCTCAGCAGCGGTTCGCTGGCGATCGTGCACCACAACGGCGGCTATGAAGTGATTCCCCGTGAAGCGGCGCTGAAGATCCAGGAGCGCGACCCGCAGCGCATCGTTCAGCTCAACGTGCAGACCGAAGAGGTCAACGCTGAGGACGATCCGTACGCGGCGTACCAGATCCCTGACGATCTGATGTGGTAAATCCACGGCTGTAACAACGACGAACCCCGCTCATGGCGGGGTTTGTCGTTTTCAAATGCTGTGTTGTTTCAGGCGGACTTCAGTTCTCTTTGCTGTTCCTGCACTTCCAGTTCGGCCTTGTAGTTATGGGCATCTATTTCGTTGTGGAACATGCCGACCAGCAAGTCTTGTTGATGCACATCCCAGATACGGATGCCGGCGGCCAGGCCTTCGTGGGACATGTGTGAATCGTCGCGTTCAGTTACTTTTACAGTCATCTGCTAGCTCCAAATCTCAAGTTACTGCACCAAGGCGTGTGCAGGACTCTGTTATAGGATTTGTTAGTCAGCTAAGTAAACCGCCAATTGGCGCAAGGTGTTGTTGCGGATTTCGCAACAAAGCTGGAGGCCGCGTAAACCGCGACATTCGGTCGCAGGGCGGTAAGTTTCATGACAGAAGTTTCATCTCCAGAACGCTCTGGATCCCTGTCTTTGATCGTTCCCACGCTCCGCGTGGGAATGCCTCTGGGGACGCTCCGCGTCCAGTGACGCGGAGCGTCACGGGCTGCATTCCCACGCGGAGCGTGGGAACGATCAACAACACTGACCGGAAGTTTCCCGGCTGATTTCTGCAGACGAAAAAAAAACGCCCCGAACCAGTCGGGGCGTTTTCATGTGCGGCTCAGCGGTGGGGAATTACTTGCCTTCCCAGCGCTTCAGCACCAGCGTGGCGTTGGTGCCGCCAAAGCCGAAGCTGTTGCTCATCACGGTGTTGATGGTGGCGTTCTCGCGGGTCTTGGTCAGCACCGGCAGATCGGCCACTTCCGGGTCGAGCTCGTCGATGTTGGCGGAGCCGGCGATGAAGTTGCCTTCCATCATCAGCATGCAGTAGATCGCTTCGTGCACGCCGGCGGCGCCCAGGGAGTGACCGGACAGGCTCTTGGTCGAGCTGATCGCTGGAGCCTTGTCGCCGAACACTTCACGCACACCTTTCATTTCCGCGACGTCGCCGACCGGAGTCGAAGTGCCGTGGGTGTTCAGGTAGTCGATCGGGGTGTCGACGGTGGACAGCGCCTGCTGCATGCAGCGGATCGCGCCTTCGCCGCTCGGGGCGACCATGTCGTAGCCATCGGACGTTGCGCCGTAGCCAACGATCTCGGCGTAGATCTTCGCGCCACGGGCCAGAGCGTGTTCCAGCTCTTCGACGACAACCATGCCGCCGCCGCCAGCGATGACGAAACCGTCGCGGTCCTTGTCGTAGGCGCGGGAAGCTTGTTCCGGGGTGTCGTTGCGCTTGCTGGACAGAGCGCCCATCGCGTCGAACAGGAACGACTGGCTCCAGTGCTCTTCTTCACCGCCACCGGCGAAGACGATGTCCTGCTTGCCCATCTGGATCTGTTCCATGGCGGTACCGATGCAGTGAGCACTGGTGGCGCAGGCAGAAGCGATGGAGTAGTTCAGGCCCTTGATCTTGAACGGCGTGGCCAGGCAAGCGGAAACGGTGCTGCTCATGGTCCGCGTTACACGGTACGGGCCAACGCGCTTCACGCCTTTCTCACGGAGGATGTCCAGCGCTTCCATCTGGTTCAGCGTGGAGGCACCGCCGGAACCGGCGATCAGGCCGGTACGCGGGTTGGACACCTGCTCTTCGGTCAGGCCGGAGTCAGTGATGGCGTCTTTCATGGCCAGGTAGGCGTAAGCCGCTGCATGGCCGACGAAGCGATAGATCTTGCGATCGATCAGCTCTTCAAGGTTGAGGTCGATGGAGCCGGAAACCTGGCTACGCAGACCCATTTCAGCATATTCCGGGTTGAACCGGATGCCAGGGCGGCTTGCACGCAGGTTAGCGGAGACGGTCTCTTTGTCATTGCCCAGGCACGAAACGATGCCCAGACCAGTGATAACGACGCGGCGCATGCGAATAACCCTTAGAAGTTGTCAGTGGAGGTGAACACGCCGACGCGCAGGCCTTCGGCGGTGTAGATTTCGCGTCCGTCGACACTGACCGAACCATCGGCGATGGCCATGTTCAGCTTGCCCTTGAGGACGCGTTTGATATGAATGTTGTAAGTGACTTTCTTCGCGGTCGGCAGCACCTGACCGAAGAATTTCACTTCGCCCGAACCCAGCGCACGGCCGCGGCCCGGCAGGCCTTGCCAGCCCAGGAAGAAGCCGACCAGTTGCCACATGGCATCCAGACCCAGGCAGCCCGGCATCACCGGATCGCCTTCGAAATGGCAGGCGAAGAACCACAGGTCAGGGTTGATATCCAGCTCGGCGACCAATTCACCTTTGCCGTACTTGCCGCCTTCTTCGCTGATATGGGTGATGCGATCCACCATCAGCATGTTCGGGGCGGGCAGTTGCGCGTTACCTGGGCCGAACAGCTCACCGCGACTGCAGCGCAGCAGGTCTTCCCGAGTAAAGGCGTTTTGTTTGGTCATGCGAGCTCCTCAATAATCCCATGCGGCAGGTGGGGCAGATCTTCCCGACCGTTCAAGGCGTTCATGCCTCGAACCGGCAGCCTACTCATAGACTATTGCGTTGTGGTGAAAGTCACAGCACCAAGGACATGAATGTACACTTGTGCACTGAAATTTTTAATCAAGCCCCTTTTGGGGCTCGTTCGGGTGCCTAAGACTGCCGCACTTTCGCTTTTCACGCCAGTCGCAGATGGTCGAAAGGCCCACACTACGACACCCAGCGCTGCAAAATCTGCTGCAGGTCATTGCGTTTGAACGGCTTGGCCAGGTAATCGTTCATCCCCGCCGCCAGACAGGTTTCGCGATCGCCCTGCAAGGCGTTGGCGGTCAGCGCGATGATCGGCACATCGCGGCGTCCGGGCAGGTCGCGGATCTGCCGCGTGGCCTCGTAGCCGTCGATGATCGGCAGCCGGCAATCCATCAGAATCACTTCGAATTCGCCACCCTCGGCACTGCGCACCGCCTGCGCGCCATCGGTCGCCACGCTGACGGCAAAGCCGAGGCTGCGCAGCATCGCTTCGATCACGGTCTGGTTGACCGGATTGTCTTCGACCAGCAACACATGGCGTCCCTCGCCCTGACCACTGCCGTTCAGGGTGCGCGGCGCGGCCAGCGCTGGCATTGCCTGCTTATAGAGCGCCAATGGAATTTCCAGAGTGAATACCGAACCGCGTCCTTCCTCACTCTGCGCGCGCAACGTGCCGCCCATGCGTTCGGCAAGGGTCCGCGCGATCGGCAGACCAAGCCCGGTGCCACCGTAACGACGGGAGATCGAACTGTCGGCCTGCTGGAAGGCATTGAACATCAGTTCCAGACTCTCCGAAGAAATGCCGATGCCGCTGTCGCGCACCGAGCAGGTGAACCACAGCAGTTCATGATCCAGCGACTGCCATTGCGCCTCGATGCTGACCCGGCCCTGTTCGGTGAACTTCAAGGCATTGCCGACCAGATTGACCAGAATCTGCCGGATCCGCGTCGGATCGCCCTGCACCTGCAAGCCGCGCATGTCGTCGGGAATGCGCAGATTCAGCGCCAGGCCTCGCTGCACCGCGCTGTGCTGGAACGACTGCGCGCAGGCGCCGATCAGCTCGGCGAGGTTGAACGGGATGTGCTCAAGCTCCAGCTCCGAACGTTCGATTCGCGAGAAGTCGAGAATGTCATTGATGACCTTGAGCAGATGTTCGGTCGACTCCGAAGCGAGCGCGGCGTATTCGACCTGCTCCTCGGTCATCTCGGTGGTTTCGAGCAATTGCAACATGCCCAGCACACCGTTCATGGGCGTGCGCAGTTCATGGCTCATCATCGCCAGAAAATCCGATTTGGCGTTGTTGGCCTTTTCCGCCTCTTCGCGGGTCTGGATCAGCTGCGCCATCGCCTGCTGCTGCTCGCGGCTGGCCTGTTCCAGCGCCTGGGCGAGGTTATTGATGTGCTGCGACAGCGCACCCAATTCAGTGTCATCGACAATCGGCAACGGGGTTTTGTAATCGCCTTCCTGAATCGCCTTGACCGCATCGCCGATGTCACGGATCGGCTGCGACAGACTGCCGGCCAGACGACGGGCGACGACGAAGGTGAAGAGCAGGGCGAACAGCGCGAGAATCCCGGCCTTGAACAGGATCTCCTGCTGGCGCTGACTGAAAGCGTCATTGGACAGCCCGACGATCACTCGCCCCAGATAATCCTCGCCGGCGGTGCTGTTGCTGACCTTGCCGTCCTGGAAGAAGTCGTTGTGTAAGGCGATCCGCTGCAAACGCACTGGCGCCTGGAACACTTCAACCTGATGCGGGCGGCTGTGGCTGTCGGCCGGTTGTTCGACATACACCAGAATCCGGTTGGCGCTGTCCTGCACTTCGAGAAAACGCACGTTGGGCGTGGCCAGTGTCGCCTTGAGCAGGCTTTCCAGCACTTCGTTGTTGCCGGAGATCACCCCGTATTCCGTGGCCGGGGCGAGTTGGTTGGCGATCAATTGGCCGGTGTGGTTCAACTCCTGACGCAGATCTTGAATACGCACGAAGGTAAAGAAGCTGATCAACAGCAACGTCAGCAGCAGCGCCGGGCCGAGGCTGATCAGCTGCGTGCGGGTGTTGATGTCCCAACGGCGACGAAAACTCATGGGCGGCGCTCTCCTTCGGCCAAGGCACTGGCGACAGATGCTTCATTCAGCGGTTCGATGCCTAAGGAACGAGCCACCTGCGCATTACTTGAGACTTTGAAACGAGCGGGGTAAAGCGTTCGCGGCCATGCGCTGGTGGGCTGATCGAGCAAATGGTCGAGAATCGCCAGCCAGTCGCTCTGGTCGCTGTAGGTACTGGCGAGGCTGCCAGCGCGAACGAATGCAATGTTGGGGCCGATCAGCGCAACCTGACGCGAGTAGCTGCTGAGCAAGAGGTTTTTCGCCGTTTGCGAGTTGTACAGATCGGGGGCGTCGAGGCCGAGCAGTACGTCGCTGCGTTTCAGCACCGCTTGCAGCGGACGGCTGTCATGAATGTTGTCCCAGCGCTGGCTGACAATCTCCAGATTCAACGGCCGTGCAGCCGCGCGCAGTTCGTCGAGAAGAAACTCGCCGTGTTCATCGAACAGCACACCGACCCGCCGGGCCTGCGGCAGAATCCGCCGGATGAGTTGCAGTTGCCGGCTCAACGGCGGGTCGCTCCAGAGCAGGCTCAGGCGCGCCGGTTGGGCATCGGCGAAACGCTGGCGCGCCTGCAAGCGGCTGATGCGCAACACCAGCGTCGACGGGCCTTGTGAGTCTTGCAGACGCCAGTCGAGGCTGGGCAGATCGAGCAGGATCAAGCGCAGACTGGTCGGTAATTTGCCCGGTGCCGGCAAACTCGCCAGCGGCTGGAACCGCACGTTGTCGGTCGGGCGCAGTTCACTCAGCGCTTGCACGAAGGCCTGCACGCCGGGGCTTTCCTCGGCGCCGGTCAATAGAATGTCCGCCGCTTGCACCGCGACGCCGTGCAGCCACGCAGTCATGAACAGGCAGAGCCCGGCCAGCCAGTGGCCCAGGGTGGGCGTCTTCCGTGACGGGCCGGTGCGCATCCTAGAACTCCAGCTCGGCACTGAAATACATCACCCGGCGTTCATCGTAATTATTGTCGACGAAGGTGTTCGGCTGATGATCGAGGCGCTGTTGCAGCACGCCGGCCAATTGCAGCTGAGCTTTGCCAATGGCGATGCGTTTGGCGATGCGCGTGTCGACGCGTTCGAAGCGATAGCCGTTGAGCGCGTTGTCGCCGTAATAGAAGAGGGCGCTGTTCCAGCCATGGCCCCAATTGCGCAGCCAACCGGCGGAACCGCTGTTGCGCGAGGTCAACTGCTGGTCCAGCGGATTGCTCGCCTCGGCGTCGACGAAGGCGTAGGTCAAACGCAAACGGTCGGCGCTGCTGAGGCGCCAGTCGAGTTGCGTTTCGGTGCCGCGAAAGCGCGAGCTGTTGGCGTTGCTGGCGATGTACTGATTGTTGCGCAGCGGTTCGCTGATCATCCCGGTGATTTCGTCGTAGAACAGCTTCACGTCGACGGCCAGTCCGAGTTCGGCGAAGTAACCGTTGTAGCCCAACTCGCGCGAGCGCATGTGTTCCTGATCGAGATCACCGGGGCCACGGGTCTTGACGAAATAGCGCGCCGACGACTGGCCGTAGGCCGAGGGTCGCAGGTTGCTGACCTGATAGCTCCAGTTGACGTTGTTCTCGAACATGTCCGGCGAGCGGATCGCTTCCGAGTACACCGCGCGCAGGCCATGACGCGGGTTGATCAGGTAGTTGACCGCGAAGCGCGGGGTCAGCGAACTGCCGATCAGTTGCGTGTCTTCGAACATCGCTCCGCCCTGCACCAGCCAGTGCTCGGTGGCGCGCCATTCCAGTTGGCCGAAGGCGCGCCAGGTGGTGTCGTCGAGGGTGCCGTTGAAATAGGTCTCGGAATCGGCGCGGTCGTAGCGGTAGTTGAGGCCGCTGACCAGTCGCAGGCTGTCGGACAGGCTGAGGGTGTCCTGCAGTTCGAGGTCGTAGCGCGATTCGCGGGCGCTCTGGTCGATATCGCCGCACAAGGTCCGGCTGGCGCCGTTGCGCCATTGCTCGAGCACTTGATTGGCCAGCGCCATTTCCTGCGGCGTGCCGGGTGCCGCGCCGGGGCCGGTGAACTGGTTGATGTTGCGCGCCAGCCGTTCGGTGTAATTCGGGTTGAGCTGCCACAGCTGCGCCAGCTCGGGGCTGAACGACACCTCGGCATCGCAGGCGCGCCAGACTTGCTGTCGATCCCAGTGCTGCGCCGAACCTTGCACATAAAGGCTGTGTTCGGGGTTGATATCGAGGTTCCAGCGCACCGAACCGGCGTAATCCTTGGCCACCACGTCGGAATTGTTCCCGGCGTCGGTAATCCCCGAGAACACCGGGCGGTAGGTATAAGGTCGCTGATTGCTGCCGTCCTTGGCGTTGAGCTGCCAGTCGAGGCTTTGCCCTTCATTGAGGTCGTGGCTGACCGCCAGGCTCAGACGATTCAAGCGTCGACTGTCGCGATAATCGGCGCCGTTGCGGTCGCTGTCGAAACCGTCGTCTTCCTGGCCGGACAGCGACAGGCGCAGATCACCGCCGTCCCAACCGGTGCCCTGACTGGCATAAAAGTCGTTGATGCCACGCTGGCCGCGCGTGATCTTCAAACGCGTGCCATGGCTGTCGGCTGGGTGGCGGGTGATGATGTTGATCACCGCCATCAACGCATTGGCGCCGTAGCTGACCGTGTTCGGGCCGCGAAATACCTCGATCCGGTCGATGTCTTCCATCGCTACCGGGATATCGCTCCAGTCCACCGTCGCCAGGCCGGCGCGATACACCGAGCGGCCATCGATCAACACCTGCATGCGCCGTGCTTCGCTGGCGTTGGTGCCGTGGTAGTTCACCGCCGGCTGATTGCCGTTGATGCTGCCAACCATCATTCCCGGTACCAGCCGCAGCAGTTCGCTGATGTCGCGGGCACCGCTGGCGCTGATCAGTTCGCTATCGAGAACGGTCATGCTTCCGGGCACTTCCGCCGGCGTCTGCTTCAGTCGCGTGGCCGTCAGCACCAGCGGCAGCGTCTGGCTGTCGACGAACAGATCGTCCGCCAGCACCAGCGGGCTGAACAGCAGCGCCAGGAGCAGCGGCGAGCGCGGGGGAGGAGGGCCAGAAAACACGACACAGCCTGCAGAGAGAAGAATTGGCGCGCATGTTAACCGAGGGCGGCGACTTTTCCAGTGACGTTGCAGGCATTTTCCTAGGTTTTATTGGTCTTCTTCCTACAAATGTCGGTAATTGTTGCTGGGGCTGGCCGCCATCGGGTCGCCCCGTATAATGCCCGGCATCGCCACTGGTATGGATTAACGGATTGCATATGACTGAACAGCGCCCGATTGCGGTCCTGGGAGGCGGAAGTTTTGGTACCGCCGTGGCCAATCTGCTGGCCGAGAACGGCCATCAAGTCCTTCAGTGGATGCGTGACCCCGAGCAGGCCGAGGCCATCCGGGTCAATCGCGAAAACCCGCGTTACCTCAAAGGCATCAAGATTTTGCCAGGGGTGACCGCTGTCACCGACCTGCAAGCCACTCTCGATGCCTGCGATCTGTGCTTTGTCGCGCTGCCATCCAGCGCCTTGCGCACGGTACTCGCCGCCCACGCCGAGCGCTTGAGCGGCAAGATGCTGGTCAGCCTGACCAAAGGCATCGAAGCGCAGACCTTCAAGCTGATGAGCCAGATTCTCGAAGAGATCGCCCCGCAGGCGCGCATCGGCGTGTTGTCCGGGCCGAACCTGGCGCGGGAAATCGCCGAGCACGCACTGACCGCCACGGTGGTCGCCAGCGAAGACGAAGAACTGTGCAAAGCGGTGCAAGCCGCCCTGCACGGTCGTACCTTTCGCGTTTACGCCAGCGCCGACCGTTTCGGTGTCGAGCTGGGCGGGGCGTTGAAAAACGTTTACGCGATCATCGCCGGCATGGCGGTGGCGCTGGAGATGGGCGAGAACACCAAGAGCATGCTGATCACTCGCGCCTTGGCCGAGATGACCCGCTTTGCGGTGAATCAGGGCGCGAACCCGATGACCTTCCTTGGTCTGGCCGGGGTCGGCGATCTGATCGTCACCTGTTCGTCACCCAAGAGCCGCAACTACCAGGTCGGTTTCGCCCTCGGTCAGGGCTTGAGCCTCGATGAAGCGGTGTCGCGTCTCGGCGAGGTCGCCGAAGGGGTCAACACCCTCAAGGTGCTCAAGGCCAAGTCCCAGGAAGTCGGCGTGTACATGCCGCTGGTCGCCGGGCTGCACGCGATCCTGTTCGAAGGACGCACGCTGGAGCAGGTGATCGGTCTACTGATGCGTGCCGAGCCGAAAACCGACGTCGACTTTATTTCCACCAGCGGTTTCAACTGATTCAGCTGTTACACGGACAGGAAGCAAGCCATGAACGATTCGAAAAGCGAAACCCAGTACGAATCCATCCTCCTGCGGGTGTTGTGGATGATCGTTTATCTGCTGGTCTGGCAAGTCGCGCAGTTCATCCTCGGCGCGGTGGTCTTGGTGCAACTGATCTACCGCCTGATCTACGGCGCACCGAGCGCCAGCCTGATGAATTTTGGCGACAGCCTCAGCCAGTTCCTCGCGCAGATCGGCCGCTTCGGCACGTTTCACAGTGACCAGAAGCCCTGGCCGTTCGCCGACTGGCCAGCGCCGCGCACCCCGGAAGGGGAAGCGCCGCACACCGTCGCCCCGACCGCGCACCCGGTGCGCGATGAGGAGCCCAAGCTATGAAACTGTGGGTATTGCGTCATGGTGAGGCGGTGCCTCACGGCTCGAAAATCGATTCCGAGCGCGAGCTGACCGAGCATGGTCGTAAAGAAGTCCTGCGCAGCGCGGCGCATCTGATGGGCCAGCCGCTGACGGCGATTTACGCCAGCCCTTATCTGCGCGCGCAGCAGACCGCGCAGATCGTGCGCGAGGCGCTGGGGTTCGAGCCGGAGATCCGTACGGTCGAGTGGCTGACGCCGGAGAGCGATCCGGACAAGGTCGCCGAGCAATTGGTCGCGGTGAGCAATGTGCTGCTGGTCAGTCACAACCCGTTGGTGGGCGATCTGCTCAGCTATCTGCAGCACGGCGCCGGGCATCCGTCGGAGAAGGTCAGTACAGCGGGGCTGGCGGAGCTTGAGCACAGCGAACTGCTGATCGGCTCGATGAAGCTCAACAGCCTCAAGCACCCTTAACGCCATATCCCTGTGGGAGCGAGCCTGCTCGCGAAGGCGGCGTGTCATTCACCCTTTTTGGGGCTGACATACTGCATTCGCGAGCAGGCTCGCTCCCACAATGATTTCTGCCAACCCATGAAATTATTTGTTTGAAAATTCCAACCAAGCACTTGCTTGGTTGACTACGCTTGCTCCAGACCAAAAAAAACAGGAGCGAGTCGCATGTCTGCCGCCTTCCGTTTGCCGCTGGACGTGTTCTACGAACGGGAAGCCCGGCACCCGCGCCAGCGCTTTCTGGTGCAGCCCATCGGCGGTGGTCAGGTGGAGACGCTGACGTGGGCCGATGTCGGCCATCAGGCCCGCTGCGCCGCGCACTGGTTGCGGGCGCGGGAGCTGCCGCCCGGCAGCCACATTGCGCTGATCTCGAAAAACTGCGCGCACTGGATCATCGCCGACCTGGCGATCTGGATGGCCGGACATGTGTCGGTGCCGCTGTACCCCAATCTCACCGCTGAATCCGTTGCGCAAGTGCTGACTCACTCGGAAAGTGCGCTGGCGTTCATCGGCAAGCTCGATGACTGGGCAGGCATGGCGCAAGGCGTGCCGACGGGTTTGCCGACCATCAGCCTGCCACTGCATCCGCCAGGCGAGTTCGATTACAGCTGGGCGGACCTGCAGAGCTGTTCGCCAATCCAGGACGATCCACGTCCCGCCGCCGAGCAATTGGCGACAATCATCTACACCTCCGGTACTACCGGCCTGCCCAAAGGCGTGATGCACAGTTTCGCCAATCTCGGTTTCGCCACCAGTCGTGGCACGCAGCTGTTCGGGCTCAACGAGAACGATCGGCTGCTGTCGTATCTACCGCTGTGCCACGTTGCCGAGCGCATGTTTGTCGAATTGGCCTCGATCTACACCGGACAGACCGTGTTCTTCGCCGAAAGCCTCGAGACTTTCATCACCGATCTGCAGCGCGCGCGGCCTACGGCAATGTTCGGCGTGCCGCGTATCTGGACCAAATTCCAGATGGGTGTGTACAGCAAGATCCCGGCGCAGCGTCTGGACTTCCTCCTCGGGTTGCCCTTCATCGGCAAGCGGGTCGGGCACAAAGTGCTGGCCGGGCTCGGCCTGGATGCCTTGCGCGTAGCGTTGTCCGGTGCCGCGCCGGTGCCGCAGACCTTGCTCGCCTGGTATCAGAAACTTGGCCTCGATGTGCTGGAGGTGTACGGCATGACCGAGGGCTGCGGCTATTCGCATATCTGCCTGCCGGGGCGATACAAACAGGGCTGGATCGGCCAGCCGTGCCCGGAAGTCGAGGTGCGCATCGATGAGTCCGGCGAAGTGCAGGTGCGCAGCCAGGCCAACATGCTCGGCTATTTCAAGGAACCGCAGAAAACCGCCGAGACGCTGACCGCAGACGGCTTTCTGCGCACCGGCGACAAGGGTGAGCAGGACAGCGAAGGGCGCCTGCGCCTGACCGGGCGACTCAAGGAAATCTTCAAGACCAGCAAAGGCAAATACGTCGCGCCGGCACCGATCGAAAACCGTCTGGCCGTGCATTCACGCATCGAACAAGTGTGCGTGGTGGGCGATGGCCTGAGTGCACCGCTGGGGTTGTGCGTGCTGTCGACGGTCAATCAGCAAGAGCCTCGTGCCAGTCTGCACGCGAGCCTGGAAAAGCTGCTGGAAGAGGTCAACGCCGCCCTCGACAAGCACGAACGCCTGCGCCGGCTGGTGGTGGTCAAGGACAACTGGGCGGTGGATAACGGCTTCCTCACGCCAACCCTGAAAATCAAACGCAACGTCATCGAAGACCGCTACGGCGCACGCTTCGAAGAATGGAGCGCGCGCAGCGAGGCGGTGCTGTGGCAGGATTGAGCATCGATTACAACAACAAAGGAAGTCTGCGATGAGCTTGTGGCGTACTACTCCCGACATCGAACAGTTGAACGCAATCCAGAAGAACACCATTGGCGAAGTGCTGGATATTCGCTTCGAAGCCTTCGACGAACAGTCGCTGACCGCGAGCATGGTCATCGACCATCGCACCCACCAGCCTTACGGCCTGCTGCATGGCGGCGCATCGGTGGTGCTGGCGGAAACCGTGGGTTCGATGGCCAGTTATCTGTGCATCGATGCCAGTAAATTCTATTGCGTCGGCCTGGAGATCAACGCCAATCACTTGCGCGGTTTGCGCAGTGGGCGGGTGACGGCGGTGGCCACGCCGATCCATATCGGGCGCACCACGCATGTCTGGGACATCCGTTTGACCAGCGACGAAGGCAAGGCCAGTTGCGTATCGCGCCTGACCATGGCGGTGGTGCCGCTGGGGGAACAGCCGCCGCTGCGTTGACATCTGTCGGGTTCCGTCAGGTCGAGCCCTCACCCCAGCCCTCTCCCAGAGGGAGAGGGGGCCTGCCGTGTGGTTTTCGCGATCCTCGTCGACCTGATAATTCGAGTCGAGCTCAGGTCCCGGACACTCCCCCGATCTGCTCCCTTTCCCCCTCGCCCCCTTGGGGGAGAGGGCTGGGGTGAGGGGGCAGCGGTCTCGCTGATGCACATCACCCTGACCGGACTGTCATCATTCCTGGCACTTACAGTCATTGCTGCGACGCCGGCTCTTGCGGACAATCAACGCCACGATTCCCGCTCATGGATTTGCCCGCATGTCGCAACCGATCTTTTTCGCCCACGCCAACGGCTTCCCTTCGGGGACCTATGGCAAGTTGTTCGCGGCGCTGGCGCCGGAGTATCGGGTCGTGCATCTGGAGCAGCACGCCCATGACCCGCGTTTTCCGGCGGACGACAACTGGTACAACCTGGTCGATGAACTGATCCATCACCTCGAGCTGCAGGAACAGCCGGTGTGGGGCGTTGGCCATTCCTTTGGCGGTCTGCTGCACTTGCACGCGGCGTTGCGCTGTCCCGAGCTGTATCGCGGCGTGGTGATGCTCGACTCGCCGGTGCTGACCCGCACCGATCAGTGGGTGATTCGCGCGGCCAAGCGTTTTGGTTTCATCGACCGGCTGACCCCGGCCGGGCGCACCCTCGGACGCCGTGAAGAGTTCGCCGATCTCGACAGTGCACGCAGTTACTTTTCCGGCAAAACCCTGTTTCGCGGCTTCGACCCGGAATGCTTCGATGCCTACCTGCAACACGGTTTGCATCAGGTCGACGACAAGCTGCGTCTGCGTTTCGACCCGGCCACCGAAATCAGCATTTATCGCGGCGTGCCGCACACCAGTCCGGGGCGCACCCGCCAGTTGCAGGTGCCGCTGGCCATCGTGCGCGGGCACAAGAGCCGGGTGGTCATGCGCCATCACACACGTTTCGTCTCGCGCCTGCCCCAGGGCGAGGCGCTGAGCATGCCCGGCGGGCACATGTTCCCGCTGGAGCGCCCGCAGGACACGGCACGGCTGCTTAAGAGCCTGTTCATGCGCTGGGAACAGCGGCAGAACAAGGATTGCGCATGAGCGCGACCTGCGAAGAAGTGCGCCTGAACCTGCCGCATATCGAGTTGGCCGTGCATCTGTTCGGCCCCGAGGACGGTTTGCCGGTGATCGCGTTGCACGGTTGGCTCGACAACGCCAACAGCTTTGCCCGGCTGGCGCCGAAGCTCCACGGTTTGCGTATCGTCGCGCTGGACATGGCCGGCCACGGTCATTCCGCTCATCGGCCAAGCGGCGCCGGTTATGCCCTGTGGGACTACGCCCATGATGTGCTGCAAGTCGCCGAGCAGCTGGGCTGGAAGCGTTTCGGCCTGCTCGGGCATTCGATGGGCGCGATTGTCTCGATGGTGCTGGCCGGTTCGCTGCCTGAACGCATCAGCCATCTGGCGCTCATCGATGGCGTTATTCCTCCGACAGACAAAGGCGAAAACGCCGCCGAGCGCATGGGCATGGCCCTACAGGCGCAACTTGATCTGCGGGAAAAGCGCAAACCGGTCTATACCACTCTTGAGCGTGCCATCGAGGCGCGGATGAAAGGCCTGGTGGCAGTCAGTCGCGAGGCCGCCGAACTGTTGGCCCAGCGCGGTTTGATGCCGGTGCCCGGCGGTTACACCTGGCGCACCGACAATCGCCTGACCCTGCCATCGCCGCTGCGCCTGACGGAAGAACAGGCAATGGCATTTGCCTCGCGCGTCGGTTGCCCGGCGCATCTGGTGGTCGCGGCGGATGGCATGCTGGCCAGGCATCCTGAGTTGCTGCAGCGTCTACCCTTCGGTCACGAACAGTTGCCGGGCGGGCATCATCTGCACCTGAATGACGAGGTTGGCGCAGGTCTTGTAGCAGACTGTTTCAATCGCTTCTTCGCCATGCCTTGACTTGCTACCGGCAACTGCCGAGGCTGGGCGGGTTGAAACAGGAGACAAACTTGATGGATTTCTATACCGCTGCGACCCCGACCCGCCCAGCTATGACCGTCCGGTGAGCCTGACTATGCGGCCACTCAGTCTTTTCGCGCTGTGCTGCTTCAGCTCCTTGTCCTTCGCTGCCGATGTGCCGGGCAGCCAGGATCTGCAAATCGTGCCGCGTCTGGCCGACGCACAGATCGTCGACTATCGCCCGGCGGCCGAGCTGGAGCGCATCTACCCGCTGGGCTCGATCCGCAAGATCAGCGGCCAGTTGCGCTTCGACGGTCAGGTCACCGCCCGTGGCCAGACCACCTCGGTGACTTACGAGTTGCCGCCGGAACATTCCGCCACCGAAGCCTTTACCGCCGCCCGCGAAGCCCTGCAACAGCAGGACGCCGAGTTGCTGTTCTGGTGCCAGGCCCGCGATTGCGGCGAAAGCAGCCTGTGGGCCAACGAGGTGTTCGGCAACGCCAAGCTGTATGGCGCTGACGAGCAGCAGGCTTATCTGTTGCTCCGGCTGGCGGCGCCAAAGGACAACACGCTGGTGGCGCTCTACAGCATCACTCGCGGCAATCGCAAAGCCTATCTGCATGTCGAACAGTTCGAGGCGACTGCGCCGTTGGGCGAACTGCTGCCGACCTCGGCAACCCTGCTGCGCCAGTTGAAAAGCACCCGCGAGCTGGATTTCCCGAAACTCGCTGATGAGCCGAATGCCACCTGGCTGCGCCTGATTTCCCGTGGCCTGAATCTCGACACGACCTTGCGGGTCACGGTTTCCGGGCCCAAGGCCGAAGCCTGGCGCCAGGCGTTGATCACTCAGGGTGTGCGGGCGGCGCGTCTGGAGACCGGCAATCTCGAAGGCTCTGGCCTGCGCATCGACCTGTTGCGATAAGCTGTGCCGGGCGAGCATGCACGCAGTGTTCGCCTACTCTTTCGCTGACTGACTTTGCCGAGACTTCCCATGCTCAATAACGATCGCCTGCTGGTGCAGATTCTGCTGCTGGTGTTATTCGGTGCCAGCCTGTGGGTGATGGCGCCGTTCTGGTCGGCGCTGTTCTGGGGCGCGGTGCTGGCGTTCGCCAGTTGGCCGCTGATGCGTTTGTTGACCCGCGCGCTCAATGGCCGCGAATCGCTGGCCGCGTTGATCCTGACACTGGGCTGGATGTTGCTGGTGGCGGCGCCGCTGGTGTGGCTGGGCTTCAATCTTGCCGATCATGTGCGCGATGCCACGGCATTGATCAAGGATGTGCAGGTCGACGGCTTGCCGGAAGCGCCCACCTGGCTTGGCAGCGTGCCTTTGGTTGGTGAGCGACTGGTGGCGATGTGGGACAGCATCGATCAGCAGGGCGCGGCGTTGATGGTCTCGATCAAGCCGTATCTGGGCCAGGTCGGTAACTGGCTGCTGGCGCGCAGTGCGCAGATCGGCGGCGGGATTCTCGAGCTGACGCTGAGCCTGGTGTTCGTGTTCTTTTTCTACCGTGACGGGCCACGACTGGCGGCGTTTGTGCACAGTCTGCTGCAGCGCTTGATTGGCGATCGTGCCGGTTATTACATCGAATTGGTGGCGGGCACGGTGCAGCGGGTGGTCAACGGCGTGATTGGTACGGCGGCGGCGCAGGCGGTGCTGGCGTTGATCGGCTTTTTCATTGCCGGGGTGCCGGGGGCGCTGGTGCTGGGGATCGTCACGTTTATGCTGAGTCTGATTCCGATGGGGCCACCGCTGGTGTGGGTGCCGGCCACGGCTTGGCTGGTGTGGAAGGGTGAGTACGGGATGGCGATCTTTCTCGGGATCTGGGGGACGTTCATCATCAGTGGCGTGGACAATGTGCTCAAGCCGTATCTGATCAGCCGTGGCGGCAATCTGCCATTGGTGATTGTGTTGCTCGGGGTGTTTGGTGGGTTGATTGCGTTTGGGTTTATCGGGTTGTTTATTGGGCCTACTTTGTTGGCGGTGGCTTATAGTCTTTTGACGGATTGGAGTAAGAGTCAGGCTCGGGTCTAGGGGGGGCTTGGCGGCCTTTGGGCCGACCATGCTTGGGTTTGTCTGGTGTGAATATCCGAAGGGTTCGCTGCGGCGGCTGGCGGTTTCGCCTGACGGCGACTTACTTTTTTACAAGCGCCAAAAAAAGTAAGCAAAAAACGCTAGCTCCTGCGTTCGGCCCTCGCAGGCTCGGGTCCCTTCGCTCCGGGACTGATCCGGGCGCAGCGGCTCCGGTTTGCTTCGCTGCACCTCCTTCCGCTGTGTCTGGCTGCGCCAGACGGTCGCTGCGCTCCCACGCCCGGATCAATCCCTCCACTCAGCCTTCCGACGTCGCCGGTGGATCAAGATCAAGAGCACTCGAGCTTGCGCTCATTGTTGAGTGGGGCGGCTTCGCCGCGGGCAGCTGCGCTGCTTTGCTTTTGCTTTTGATTTTGTGGGAGCGAGCCTGCTCGCGAAGGCGGCCTGGCAGCCAACCCATCTCTCTCTGAAACCACTCGATCCCTGTGGGAGCTGGCTTGCCAGCGATAGCGCCCTCACATCCAACCAATATCTACCGAATACACTCAGTTTCATTGTGGGAGCGAGCCTGCTCGCGAAGGCGGCCTGGCAGCCAACCCATCTCTCTCTGAAACCACTCGATCCCTGTGGGAGCTGGCTTGCCAGCGATAGCGCCCTCACATCCAACCAATATCTACCGAATACACTCAGTTTCATTGTGGGAGCGAGCC
>NZ_RCNZ01000044.1:53392-63551 GCF_004307525.1 Pseudomonas sp. Sample_21
CTCACATCCAACCAATATCTACCGAATACACTCAGTTTCATTGTGGGAGCGAGCCCGCTCGCGAAGAGGCCGGTACATTCTACAGATGCATTGAATCATCAGACGCTTTCGCGAGCAGGCTCGCTCACACTTCAAGTCGGCTGAGCCTCAGCCCCGTGGCAAGCGGACAATGGCAGTCAGCCCGCCACCCGGTGTTTCTTCCAGGTCCAACCGCCCACCCAACCGCTTCGCGGCTTCGCGGGCGATGGTCATGCCCAGTCCTACGCCGCCGGAGTTGCGGTTACGCGAGCCTTCCAATCGGTAGAACGGTTCAAACACGGCTTCACGCTGGTCCTCAGCAATCCCCGGCCCGTGATCAATCACCCGTATCAGCAATTCCTCACGCTGTTCCAGCAGTTCAATCCGCGCCTGTCCGGCGTAACGCAGGGCGTTGTCCAGCAGGTTGTTGATGCACGAACGCAGCGCCATCGGTTGTACTGGCAAAGGCGAGCAGTGGCCGCTGACCTCTACATCGGCGCCCTGGTCCTGGGCGTTTTCGCACAGCGATTCGACCAGCGCCTGCACGTCCAGCAACTGCAAGGCTTCGCTGGTGCGTTGTTCGTGCAGATAGGTGAGGGTGGCGTCGAGCATGCCGATCATGTCGCCCAGATCCTGGCGCATCTGGCTTTGCAGCTTGTCGTCGCTGATGTTTTCCAGACGCAGTTTCAGCCGTGACAGTGGCGTACGCAGGTCGTGGGAGACGGCGCCGAGCATGCGCGCGCGTTGCTGGACCTGTTCGCGGATGCGCCGTTGCATGAGGTTGAAGGTGTGCGCCGCTTGCCGGGCTTCGCGCGGGCCGGATTCGTCGAGGGGGTCGCTGTCGAGGTCTTCGCTCAGGCGCTCGGCGGCGTCGCTCAGGCGCTGGATCGGCCGGCTGAGCAGCTTGGCGCCGTACCATGCGGCAATCATCAGAGTGATGAACTGAAAGGTCAGCGGTACCACCGGGCCACCGAACCAGGGGCGTGTTTGCCTCGGTGGGTAAGCGGCGTTGTGCAGCGGCGGTTGGCCGTCGATGTTCGTTGAGAACTCTGGCGGTGGTGGGGGCGGAGGAGGGCCGTAGAGCCTGAACCAGGCGAAGGCCAGCAGGTGCGCCAGGACAATCGCCACGAACAGCACCCCGAACAGGCGACCGAACAGGGTGTCCAAGCGCGCCTTCATCAGCCGATGTCCCGCGCGTCGAACAGGTAACCCTCGCCGCGCACGGTCTTGATCAACTGCGGGGCTTTCGGGTCGTCACCGAGTTTTTGCCGCAGGCGCGAGACCAGCAGGTCGATGCTGCGGTCGAAGGCTTCGATCGAGCGACCGCGAGCGGCGTCGAGCAGTTGTTCGCGGCTGAGCACGCGGCGCGGGCGTTCGATGAAGACCCAGAGCAGGCGGAATTCGGCGTTGGACAACGGCACTACCAGGCCGTTGTCGGCGACCACTTGGCGCAGGACGCTGTTCAGGCGCCAGTTGTCGAAGCGAATGTTGGCGCGCTGTTCGCTGCGGTCGTCGCGCACGCGGCGCAGGATGGTCTGGATGCGGGCGACCAGTTCGCGTGGTTCGAACGGCTTGGCCATGTAATCGTCGGCGCCCAGTTCCAGGCCGATGATGCGGTCGGTGGGTTCGCAGCGGGCGGTGAGCATCAGGATCGGGATGTGCGATTCGGCGCGCAGCCAGCGGCACAGCGACAGACCGTCTTCGCCGGGTAGCATCAGGTCGAGGACGATGACGTCGAAATGTTCGCCCTGCAGCGCCTGGCGCATCGCAGCGCCGTCGGTGACGCCGCTGGCGTGAATGTTGAAACGGGCGAGGTAATCGATCATCAGCTCGCGGATCGGCACGTCATCGTCGACGATCAGCGCGCGGATGCTCCAGCGCTTGTCGTCTTTGCTTTCATCCGTCATGGTTGTCGGGGTGTTGTGCATGGGGCTGTTCGCTGCCAGTGGTGGTTTCAGCATAGGCGTCCGGCCGGGAGGCGGGAAGTGCTGTTGTAAGGACGTGTTGCGCCGGGCGAGGCTAACCCGTATGCGTGTTGCCGGCGTGTCGGCTGTGTATCGGAGTCGACACAATAGCCGTGCGGGCTAAGCTGATAACCGCCAGCGCGACGATTTACCGATCATCGGGTGCCGCGCTGCCGCCGGTTCCGCTACAATGCGCGCCGTTTTCGACCAGCCTGAGAGCCCATCCATGTCCGCCTGCCAGACTCCTATCATCGTCGCCCTGGATTTCCCCACCCGTGACGCCGCACTGAAGCTGGCCGACCAGTTGGACCCGAAGCTGTGCCGGGTCAAAGTGGGCAAGGAACTGTTCACCAGTTGCGCGGCGGAAATCGTCGGCACCCTGCGTGACAAGGGTTTTGAAGTGTTTCTGGACCTGAAATTCCACGACATCCCCAACACCACCGCAATGGCCGTGAAAGCCGCTGCCGAGATGGGCGTGTGGATGGTCAACGTGCACTGCTCCGGTGGCCTGCGCATGATGGCTGCCTGCCGTGAAGAGCTGGACAAGCGCAGTGGTCCGCAACCGTTGCTGATCGGCGTGACCGTGCTCACCAGTATGGAGCGCGAGGATCTGGCCGGTATTGGTCTGGATATCGAGCCGCAGGAACAAGTGCTGCGTCTGGCGGCACTGGCCGAGAAGGCCGGGATGGACGGTCTGGTCTGTTCGGCGCTGGAAGCGTCGGCGCTGAAAACCGCGCACCCGTCGCTGCAACTGGTGACCCCGGGAATTCGCCCGGCAGGCAGCGCGCAGGACGACCAACGGCGCATTCTGACCCCGCGTCAGGCGCTGGATGCCGGTTCCGATTACCTGGTAATCGGCCGTCCGATCAGCCAGGCGGCAGATCCGGCGCAGGCGTTGGCCGCAGTCGTAGCCGAAATTGCCTAAAGCTTATTGAAGATCCAACTGTGGGAGCGAGCCTGCTCGCGAAGAGGGAGTGTCAGTCGGCGTCATTACCGACTGATCTTCCGCTTTCGCGAGCGGGCTCGCTCCCACATTGGTTTCAGGCTGGCCTTAAACCTTCAACACCAACTTGCCAAAGTTCTCGCCGTTGAACAGTTTCATCAGCGTCTCCGGGAACGTCTCGAGCCCTTCAACCACATCTTCCTTGCTCTTGAGCTGCCCGTTGGCCATCCAGCCGGCCATCTCCTGGGCGGCGCTGGCGAACTGCGCGGCGTAGTCCATCACCACAAAACCTTCCATGCGCGCGCGATTGACCAGCAGTGACAGGTAATTGGCCGGGCCTTTGACCGCTTCTTTATTGTTGTACTGGCTGATCGCGCCGCAGATCACCACGCGCGCCTTCATGTTCAAGCGGCTCAGCACCGCGTCGAGAATGTCGCCACCGACGTTATCGAAGTACACGTCCACGCCTTTCGGGCATTCGCGCTTCAGACCGGCCACGACGTCTTCGGCCTTGTAATCGATGGCGCCGTCAAAACCCAATTCGTCGATGAGGAATTTGCACTTGTCGGCCCCGCCGGCGATGCCGACGACGCGGCAGCCTTTGATTTTGGCGATCTGCCCGGCCACGCTGCCCACCGCACCGGCCGCGCCGGACAGCACCACGGTGTCACCGGCTTTCGGGGCGCCGACGTCGAGCAGGGCGAAGTAGGCGGTCATGCCGGTCATGCCCAGTGCAGACAGATAGCGTGGCAATGGCGCGAGTTTCGGGTCGACCTTGTAGAAACCGCGCGGCTCGCCGAGGAAATAATCCTGCACACCGAGGGCGCCATTGACGTAATCGCCGACGGCGAAGCCAGGATTGTTCGAGGCGATGACTTTTCCCACGCCCAGTGCGCGCATGACCTCACCGAGACCGACCGGCGGGATGTAGGACTTGCCTTCGTTCATCCAGCCGCGCATGGCCGGGTCGAGGGACAAGTATTCGTTTTTCACCAGAATCTGTCCCGCCTGTGGCTCGCCGACCGGTACTTCCTGATAAGTGAAAGTCTCGCGGGTCGCGGCGCCCACCGGGCGTTTGGCGAGCAGGAACTGGCGATTGGTCTGGTTGGTCATGACAGGCACTCGAATGGAATGAAGCCTTGTTGATAGCTCTTCAACGGCGATGTCGCAAGGTTGGCTGATACGGCGAATGCGAGTCGATCCAGTGCAGTGATGATTACGGGGCGGGTTTTATCACTGCAGCGCATGGGCCTGTAAACAGCGATCGCATAGTGCTGACGCGCTTTCGCTGCCCTTGGCTATGCTGCGACGCCAACATCTCCCATTTTTTTTGCATTCGAGGACATAGCCATGAGCATGACGTTTTCCGGTCAGGTGGTTGTAATCACGGGAGCCGCCTACGGCATCGGTCGCGCGACAGCCCTGGCGTTTGCCGCCGAAGGCCTGAAAGTGGTGGTGGCTGACCTCGACGCGGCTGGAGGCGAAGGCACGGTGGCGCTGATTCGTACCGCCGGTGGCGAAGCGTCCTTCGTGCGCTGCGACGTGACGGTGGAAAGCGATGTAAAAAATCTGATGGATGAGGTGATCAATACCTACGGTCGTCTCGACTATGCCTTCAACAACGCCGGGATCGAAATCGAGAAGGGCAAACTGGCCGACGGTACGCTGGACGAGTTCGACGCGATCATGGGCGTCAACGTCAAAGGCGTCTGGCTGTGCATGAAGTATCAGTTGCCGTTGCTGTTGGCGCAGGGCGGTGGCGCGATCGTCAACACGGCGTCGGTAGCCGGGCTGGGCGCAGCGCCGAAAATGAGCATCTATGCGGCGTCGAAACATGCGGTGATCGGCCTGACCAAGTCGGCGGCGATCGAATACGCGAAAAAGAAAATCCGCGTCAACGCAGTGTGCCCGGCAGTGATCGATACGGACATGTTCCGCCGTGCCTACGAAGCCGACCCGAAGAAGGGCGAATTCGCCAACGCCATGCACCCGGTCGGGCGCATTGGCAAGGTCGAGGAAATCGCCAGCGCGGTGCTGTATCTGTGCAGCGATGGCGCAGCGTTCACCACTGGGCACTCATTGGCGGTGGACGGCGGCGTGACGGCGTTCTGAAAGTTGCCGAAATACAAAGAACCCGCCTGCGTGCGGGCTTTTTTGTACCTCGCGGTCGGTCCCTGTGAATACCGTTAAACAATGTGTATCAAACCGTTAGAACTGCCGCATTTGGCGGTGTTGTCGCACAGCCTCGGCGGCGCGGCTGTGATTTACTGCTGCCAGCAAAACTGACAGGAGTTTGCGAGCTCATGGAACTGAGAATTGACCGACAGGCAATGGTGCCGGTCGTGCAGCAGATCGTCGACGGAATGACTGACTGGATTGTGCAAAGCGGCATCCCGCCGGCCACCCGGTTGCCCTCCGTACGGCAAATCGCCCGGGGTAATCTGCTCAGCCAGTCGTGTGTCGTCGAAGCCTGCGAGCGCCTGGTTTCGCAAGGTGTGTTGACTGCGCGTCAGGGCGCGGGATTCATCGTCGCGGCCTCGCCGCCGTTGCGCGAAACGGACTCGGAACTGGCAGTGTTCGAAGGCCGCCATGCGTGGTGCGATGAGCTGAGCGCTTCGTCGGGCCGCTTGGTCTTGGGGCAAGGAGGCTTGCCGCCGAGCTGGCGTGAGCCCGACGACCTCAGCTACGCATTACGCGAGGTGGCGCGCACCGACATGGCCAGTCTGTTCAACTACAGCTCGCCGCTGGGCCTGCCAGCGTTGCGCGAGCAAATTGCCAAGCGTCTCAAACTGCTGAACATCGACGCTTGCAATACCCGGCTGATGAGTACCAGCGGTGCCAGTCATGCGCTCGATCTGATCGTGCGCACCCTGTTCAAGGCCGGCGACTGCGTGGTGGTGGAAACGCCCGGTTATGCACCGTTGTTTGACCTGCTGCGCCTGCACGGCGTACAGATGCTCGAAGTGCGTCGGACACCGAGCGGGCCGGACATCGACATGCTCGAGTCAGTGCTGCGTCAGTTTCGTCCCAGCGCCCTGTTCATCGGCAGTCATCACCACAACCCCACCGGCAGCTGCCTGACGCCTGCGGTCGCCCAGCGTATCGTGCAGTTGAGCAAGACCTACGACCTGCGCGTGATCGAAGATGACGTCTACGCTGATCTGCACACCGGCAGCGGTACACGGTTGGCGGCGCTGGACCATGGCGGCAGGGTCATTTATGTCGGCAGCTTCTCCAAGACCCTGAGCAGTTCGTTGCGGGTCGGCTTTGTTCTGGCTGACAGCGAACTGCTGAAGCGCCTGGCCGAGGTCAAGATGATCAGCGGGCTCGGCTGTTCGAGGCTGGCCGAGGCGGTGCTGGCCAGGCTGATGGCGACCGGCGCTTATCGCAAACTGGTGCAGCGCCAGCGCCAGCGCCAGCGCTTGAATGCCGATCGCGCGGCGGCCTTGCAGGCCCTGGAAGACGCCGAGTGGGAAGTGTTTGGCAAGCCGGTTGGCGGGCTGTTTATCTGGGCGCGGGCACGCTTGCGCGATCAGACGTCGGTGCGCAGGCAGGCCCAGCGTTGCGGGCTGGAGTTATCCGCAGCGGACGCCTTCAGTCCCAGCGGTGAGTGCGGTGACTGGCAGCGCATCAATGTGGCCTGTGCCTGCGACCCGCGGGCTCGGCAGTTTTTTCGCAATACTTGCGCGGATCGACCTCCAGCATTCTGAAAACGACGCGGGCGTAGCTTTTTGCCATTATTCCGACGCCAGAGTCTTGTGCTGGTTAGAGCCCGTTGCGAATCTTCGTTCACAGACTTTGGCAGGGGACTACGCGCAATGATTTCGGCCGTGCAAGGACGTTTTGCCAACCTCGGTATGGCGAAAAAACTGGGTATCGGATTTGTGCTGGTCTTGCTGCTGACTGCATTGGTGGCGGCGATCGGCGTCTGGTCGCTGCAAACCATCAGTCTGCGTTTCGACGGCTTGAAGCAGATGTCCGCGCTCAACAGCGGCCTGCTCAAGGTGCGCCTGCTCGAGCAGGAATACGCCCTGCGCGGCAATCCGAAGACCGCCGATGCCTTGCGCGAAGGCGTCGATGGGCTGATTGTTCTTGCCGGCGAGCTCAAGGCACATTCCCCGGCCAATGTGCCGGTGATGAGCGATGTCGAGCAAGCGCTGGGCGCTTATCGCAAGGCCTTCGATGAATTCGTCTCGCTGAGCCAGGCCAAGGACCTTGCGCTGGAGATGGCCAGTTGGTCGGTGTCGAGCGTGGCCAATAACCTTGACGTGTTGCAGAGCGGCCTGGCCGATGATGGCGCCTACACCTTGAAAGACACCGAGGGCAAGGACGGCGCGCAGTTCATCGAACAGGCGAATCAGGTCAGTCAGGTCTCGCGACTGATGCTGCAAGCGATGAACGAAGCGCGGGTGCGTCTGGATCAGAGCCGCAAGGGCGATGCCGACAATGCCGGTCAAGGCAATATCGAACAGGCCGCGCAAGCGCAGGAGCAGGCCGAGGCGCTGAAAACCACGGTCAAGGACGAGGGCTATCTGACGGTGCTCAATGAAGTGTCGGGGCATATCGCCGGATTCAACGAGAAACTGGCTGAATACACCGGTTTGCTGGCGCAAGAAAAAACGGTTTATGACCAACTGCATCAGCGCGCGGCGCAGGTGGTGGACCGGGTCAATCAGGCCTACGTCGCCGAAGATGCTTCGATGCAGGCGGAGCTGAAAAAGAACACGGTGTTGATCATTGGCTCTTCGGCGCTGGCCTTGTTGGTCGGATTACTCGCCGCGTGGGTGATCACGCGCCTGATCGTGGCGCCGCTGCGCAGTGTCATTCGTGTGGCGCAGCAGATTGCTGCGGGTGATCTGACGGCGAAGGTCGAGGTGACGCGCCGCGATGAAATGGGACAATTGATGTTGGCCATGCAGCAGATGGCTGCCGGCCTCGGCACGATTGTCAGTGGCTTGCAGGCCGGGATCGAGCGCTTGGCCGGTTCCGCGCAATCGCTGTCGGCGGTGACCGAGCAGACCAATCTGGAGGTCAACAGCCAGAAGGAGGAAACCGAGCAGGTCGCCACCGCGATGAACCAGATGACCGCCACGGTACATGACGTCGCGCGCAATGCCGAAGAGGCGGCGCTGGCGGCGCAGACGGCGGATGACAAGGTCGAGAGTGGCCAGCAAGTGGTGCGCCAGAGCATGGCGCGGATCGAGCAGTTGGCGGATTCGGCGACCTCGGCCAGTTCCAGCATCGAGAGCCTCAGCGCCGAGATTCAGAATATCGGCACGGTGCTGGAGGTGATCAAGAGCGTGGCCGAGCAGACCAATCTGTTGGCGCTGAACGCTGCAATCGAAGCGGCGCGGGCTGGCGAGCAGGGCAGGGGGTTTGCGGTGGTGGCCGATGAGGTGCGTGCGCTGGCACGGCGTACGCAGCAATCGACCGAGGAGATCGAGCGCCTGGTCAGTGCCTTGCGCGCGGCGGCACAGTCGTCGGTGCAGCAGATTCGCAGCAGTGGCGAGTTGGTCAAACTGGCGGTCAGTGATGCGTTGCAGACCGAAAGTGCGCTGGGGAGTATTGCGGCGGCGGTGTCGTTGATTCA
This sequence comes from Pseudomonas sp. Sample_21, assembly GCF_004307525.1. Lineage (NCBI taxonomy): Bacteria > Pseudomonadati > Pseudomonadota > Gammaproteobacteria > Pseudomonadales > Pseudomonadaceae > Pseudomonas > Pseudomonas sp. Sample_21. The sequence goes on from NZ_RCNZ01000044.1 coordinate 61,908, forward strand.
GCAGATGAATCAGCAGATCGCGGCGGCGGCGGAGGAGCAGAGTTCGGTGGCAGAGGAGATCAATCGCAGTGTTACGCAGATTCGTGCGAGTGCGGATCACTCTTCCGTGGCCATGCGCGGGAATGCGGCTTCGAGTGTTGAGCTGGCGCAGTTGGGTGGGGAGTTGCGCTCGATGGTTGGGCATTTTCGGCTTTGAGCCTTGGCGGCCTTTGGGCCGGCCAGGCTCTTGGCTTCGCCGCGTGGGGATGGCCCGGGTTTGCTTTTGCTGTTCTGTGGGAGCTGGCTTGCCAGCGAAGGCAGCCTGACAGCCGACCGATTTTTACCTGAGAACACTGCTTCCCAATGTGGTAGCGAGCCTGCTCGCGAAAGCGGTCTTCAATTCACATCCTCTTTCAAGTCGGCCACAAAAAAGCCACCAATAAAGGTGGCTTCTTTACCAGTATTCCCGACTCAGTCGTAAATCACTTTCTTCTTCCAGTCCGCATCGGCTTCGACATCCTTCAAGCCGGCGGTTAGTTGGTTTTCTTCACCTTCCACCGGGGCGATCTTGTCCATGACCTGGGCGTTGGCTCGGGCGAGGAGTTTTTCCAGGTATTGCAGTTGCTCGGCATACATCTGCGGGTCCTGCTGTTTGCGCAGATATTGCACGCCGCGTTCGAAGGCGAGGCGGGCCTGGCCGGGTTGGTTTTGTTGCAGGGACTGTTGGCCGAGGTTGTTGAAGAATTCGATGTGCAGCAGCACGAGAATGTGGCGCACTTCGCGAATCCATTGTTTGGCTTCGTTCGGTGGCAGAAAGCCGTCGTGGGCGGCGCGGGTGATCTGGCCGTGCAGGGCTTCGAGGAGGAAGCGCACGTCTTTGGCTTTGGCTTCGGTCAGGATCGGCGCGGGCGGGTTGTTCACCGGGATCGATTCGCCCTGGGCAACGAGGGCGCTGAGTTCGGTGATGCGGGCCTTGGTCGTCGCGCTGGTTTTTTCCAGGTTGAGCAGGCGCTGGCAGACGTTGAGTTCCAGGCGGGTCAGCAGCAGCTTGAGCGCCGGGGTCATGAACTGGCCGGGGAAGGTTTCGGTCAGTTCGCCGCAGCGGCGCAGGCGGTCGTTGAGTTCGACTTTGGTGCGGGCCTTCTCCAGTTTGTTGTTTTCCACCACATGGTTCATGTAGCCAATGGCGATCAGAATTGCGATCCCGGCTACGACTAGCAGGGTGATCATGAGTGGTGTCACCGGTAAGACCTCTTTATAGGGTTCGCATGCGAGTGTAGTGGCTGGGCATTTAGGCGCCTAGCGCCGCTCGACGGGTTTGATCGGCTGCTGCAATCTGTATCGGCCGCCAGCTGTATAGATGAATGCTGGCGCTTGATGTGCAGATTGCCATCACTGTGCGGTGACTATAACGTCTTGGCGAGTGGCGGAATATAGGCGTCAGGTTTCGGACGACGGAAAAGCCCTACGCGGCCCGTAATCCAGGTCGAAGTCATTGATTTAAATAAATTTATATCAGGGGGTTGACGACCCCTCAATCCATCCATAGAATGCGCGCCACTTGCAGCGTAAAGCACACAGCGAAACGCGGCAGGGAGTGAATGTTGTAGTGTGTCCCCTTCGTCTAGTGGCCTAGGACACCGCCCTTTCACGGCGGTAACAGGG
>NZ_RCNZ01000112.1:0-3206 GCF_004307525.1 Pseudomonas sp. Sample_21
TGCAAAAAGCCCGGCGCTACAGCTTCGGGCTCAGTCCAGACTCACTATGGAGGCAGTGTGAAGGCATTGCAAGGCGTTGAAGGTCAAGTGGCATGGGTTGAAGAGCCGAGTCCTACCTGCGATGTAGGACAAGTCCGCATCCGGGTGGCGGCAGCCGGCCTCAATCGCGCCGATTTATTACAGAAGGCAGGGCTTTATCCACCCCCGCCCGGTGCCAGCCACGTGCTCGGTCTTGAGTGCTCCGGGGTGATCAGCGAAGTCGGTGCGGGCTCGTCCTGGCAGGTCGGCGATCGGGTTTGCGCCTTGCTGGCCGGGGGCGGCATGGCTGAAGAGGTGGTCGTCGACGGACGGCACGTGCTGCCGGTGCCCGAAGGTGTTTCGCTGATCGAGGCGGCGGCATTGCCCGAGGTGTACGCCACCGTCTGGCTGAATGTGTTTCAACTTGCAGCGTTGAAGCCCGGTGAGAAAATTCTCCTGCACGCCGGCGCAAGTGGAATCGGTTCAGCCGCCATTCAGCTGTGCAAAGCCTTCGGTAACCCGTGCTGGGTCAGCGTCGGTTCCGCCGAGCGCCTGGCTTACTGCGAAGCGCTGGGTGCGCAGGGCGGCGTGGTGCGCACCGATGATCTCGAAAGCCTGCGCGACTTCGGGCCGTTCGATGTCATCCTCGACCCGGTGGGCGGCAATTATTCGGCACTGAACCTCAAGTTGATGGCGCTGGACGGGCGTTGGGTGTTGATCGGTTTGATGGGCGGGCGCGAGGCGAAGCTGGATCTGGCGCAGGTGTTGGCCAAGCGTGTACAACTGCTCGGTTCGACGTTGCGCAGCCGTGACGATCAGTTCAAGGCCGATCTGCTCAGCGATCTGGGCCAGCATGTGTGGCCGCTGTTTGCCGAGGGCCGCTTGCGTCCGCAACTGGCCAAAGCGTTTGCGGTGAAGGATGCCGAGGCGGCGTTTGCCGAACTGGCGAGCAATACGGTGGCGGGCAAGTTGGTGTTGGTGATCAATGAGGGTTTGAGCTGACAGCAAAGCAAGGTCAAAAGATCGCAGCCTCCGGCAGCTCCTACAGAGGCACGCATTGCAAAAGTAGGAGCTGCCGAAGGCTGCGATCTTTTGCTTTTATTTCCAGAGATGGATCGGCCAGCCGGCCTTTTCGGCGTGCTCAAGCAGCACCGGATCCGGATTGACCACGTGGGGGAAGTCCACTTTAAGCAACAACGGCAGATCGTTGCGCGAATCGGAATAAAAACTCGCGCCTTCGAGGTTTTCTTCTTCGGCGTCCAGCCATTCCAGCAAGCGGGTGATTTTGCCTTCGCGGTAAGTCAGGGTGCCGACGGTTTTACCGCTGTATGCGCCGTGGGCTACTTCCAGTTCGATGGCGAGAACCTCATCAATACCTAATCGTTCGCCGATCGGCTTGACCAGATGGATACCCGACGCCGAGATCACCAGAATCCGGTCGCCGGCCTTGCGGTGGGCGGCGATGGTTTTGGTCGCGTCGCTGAAGATGATCGGTTCAATGAAATCTTCCACCCACGGGCCAACCAAGTGCTCGATTTCCTCAGGGGTACGGCCAATCAATGGTTCGAGACTGAAGGCCATATAGTCTTCCATCGCCAGATGTCCGCGGCCGTAGGCATCCATCAGTTCCTTGTCGCGCTGCATGAACGACTCGCCATCGACCCAGCCGAGGCGGACCATCTGCTCACTCCATAGCGAGGAGCAGTCGCCGTGGATCAACGTTTCGTCCAGATCAAAAATTGCCAAAGCCATCGGTTCTCTCCGAGAACAGCTGCAAGCTACGAGCTAATAGCTGCAAGAATTAAAATCAGGTGCACCGCAGTCTACAACTTGAAGCTGGTAGCTCGAAGCTTGCAGCTGCTTTTATGCTACTTCGCACAAGGCCGTTGGATCGATGGAAAGTGCCAGGCGCTGTCCGTCGGGATGCAGATCGGCGGCGGAGCGGTTGAGCACATCCACCACCAGTTCCACGCCGCGCGCTTCGACGCGATAGCGAATGACGTTGCCGAGCAGGCTGTGACTGCGGATCTGCGCGTCGAGTTCGCCGTCGAGGCTCAGTTCGATGGCTTCCGGGCGGATGGCGATGCGGTGGTTGACCGGCCGTTGCAACAGCTTCGAGGCGGCATCTGCGTCGAGCAGGTTGTAGTTGCCGATGAAGCCGGCGGCGAATACATCGACCGGCGCGGTGTAGAGGGTTTCGGCGTCGCCGCTCTGGACGATCTTTCCCTGATTCATCAGGAAAATCCGGTCCGACATGGTCAGCGCTTCTTCCTGATCGTGGGTGACGAAGATCGTGGTCAGGCCGAGTTCGCGCTGGATCTGACGAATCTGTTCGCGCAGGTGTTTGCGAATCCGTGCGTCGAGCGCCGACAGCGGCTCATCCAGCAGCAACAAGCGCGGGCGGGTCACCAGTGAGCGGGCGAGGGCGACGCGCTGGCACTGACCACCGGACAGTTGATGCGGATAGCGGCTGGCGAAGTCGTGCAGTTCAACCAGTTTCAACACTTCTGCCACGCGCTTGTGGCTGTCATCGGCGTTGACCTTTTGCATGCGCAGGCCGAAGGCGACGTTCTGTTCGACGGTCATGTTGGGGAATAGCGCATAGCTTTGAAAGACCATGCCGATACCGCGTTTCTGCGGACTCAACGGCACGATGTCGACGCCATCGAGCAAAATCTTGCCGCCATCCACCGGGGTCAGCCCGGCGATGCAACGCAGCAAAGTCGACTTGCCGCAGCCTGACGGGCCTAGCAGGGTGACGAACTCGCCTTTGTTGATTTCGCAATCGATGTCGCTGAACACCGTGGTGCCGGCATAACTTTTCTGCAGGTGTTGGACGCTGACGTAGCTCATTCGCTTTTGTCCTTGTTCAAGATGTTGGCGATCCAGGTCAGGACCAGCACGAAAAAGAAATACGAAATGACCAGCGCACTGGTGAAGTGGCCGCTGCTGTTGCGCATGTTGTTAAGGTACACCTGCAGGGTTTCGTAGCGGGTGCCGACGAGGATGTTGGCGAACACGAATTCACCGAAGAGGAACGAGAACGACAGTAGCAGCGCCACCATCAGGCCTTTGCGCAGATTCGGCAGCACCACCAGAAACGCCGCTTGAAAAGTGCTGGCGCCAAGCAGTTGCGCGGCGTCCATCAGGTCGCGCAGGTTGATCGCTTGCAGGTTGTTGGTGATCGC
>NZ_RCNZ01000107.1:0-62519 GCF_004307525.1 Pseudomonas sp. Sample_21
CCCGCCCCGGCTGGCCCGGTAACCTGCTGGCCGTGGCGGCCGGTGCAATCACCACATTCGCTCTCGCACCGTTCGACATCTGGCCGCTGGCATTGCTGGCGGTCGGTTTGTTCTACGCCGGCTTGCGTGAGCTGAGCCCGCGCCAGGCGCTCGGCCGTGGCTGGTGCTTCGGCTTCGGTCTGTTCGGTGCCGGCACCAGTTGGATCTATTACAGCATTCATCATTTCGGTGGTGCTTCGGTGTTGCTCGCCGGGTTCCTGATGCTGCTGTTCACCGCGGCGATTGCCTGGTTCTTCGCCCTGCCCGCGTGGCTGTGGGCGCGTTGGTTGCGGCGTAACGAAGCACCGCTGGCAGATGCCTTGGCCTTTGCTGCGTTATGGGTCGGCCAGGAAGCATTTCGCGGCTGGTTCCTTACCGGTTTCCCATGGCTTTATTCCGGTTACAGCCAGCTCGACGGCCCGCTGGCCGGGCTCGCGCCGGTGGGCGGGATGTGGCTGGTTTCGTTTGTTCTGGCACTGACCGCAGCGCTGATCTACAACGCTCCGCGTTTGTTGCAGGCGCGCCGCAAAGGTTTTATCGCGGCCGGCGTGGTACTGCTGGCGGGGCCTTGGGTGGCGGGTATCGCGCTCAAGAGCCACGCGTGGACCAGCCCGTCGGGCGCACCGCTGACCGTGGCTGCAATTCAGGGCAACGTCGCGCAAAGCATGAAATGGGACCCGGCCGAGCTCAACGCGCAACTGGCGCTGTACCGTGATCTGAGTTTCCGTTCCAAACCGGTCGATCTGCTGATCTGGCCGGAAACCGCCGTGCCGGTATTGAAGGAGTCCGCCGAGGGCTATCTGACGATGATGGGCAACTTCGCCGCCGAGCGTAAATCAGCGTTGATCACCGGTGTGCCGATTCGCCAGACCGTGCATCACGAGCGGCGCTTCTTCAACGGCATCACCGTGGTCGGCGAAGGCGATGGCACTTACCTGAAGCAGAAACTGGTGCCGTTCGGCGAGTACGTGCCGTTGCAGGACGTGTTGCGCGGCTTGATCGCGTTCTTCGACCTGCCGATGTCGGACTTCGCGCGCGGCCCGTCGGATCAAGCGCTCTTGCAAGCCAAGGGTTACCAGATCGCACCGTTTATCTGCTACGAAGTGGTCTATCCGGAATTCGCCGCCGGCCTGTCGGCACGCAGTGATCTGCTGCTGACGATCAGCAACGACACCTGGTTCGGCACGTCCATCGGCCCGCTGCAGCATTTGCAGATGGCGCAGATGCGCGCGCTGGAAGCCGGACGCTGGATGATCCGCGCGACCAACAACGGCGTTACCGGCCTGATCAATCCGTTCGGGCAGATCACCGAGCAGATTCCGCAGTTCGAACAAGGCGTGTTGTATGGCGAAGTGGTACCGATGCACGACCTGACGCCGTACCTGCAATGGCGTTCGTGGCCGCTGATCGTGTTGTGCCTGCTGCTGTTTGGCTGGGCGTTGATGGCCAGCCGCATGTCGAAGACCCTCTGAGAAATGTGGCGAGGGGATTTATCCCCGCTGGAGTGCGCAGCAGTCCCCTCTTCTGAAGGCAAGAGAGGGGCCGCTACGCGCCCCATCGGGGATAAATCCCCTCGCCACAATGATCTTCAGCGGTAAAACAACGAATACCCCACCTGCCCCACCGCTTCATTGAGCAACTGCCCGCTCTGCCAGATCGACTTGAACTCCGGCAGCCAGCCGCCAAATGGCCGTGCGTTATCGGTACCGAGGAAACCCACCGGTGCCGGCACCACCTCAAAACCCGCCTGCTCAAAGCTCCACACCGCACGCGGCATGTGCCACGCCTGCGTCACCACGACAACCCGCTTGAGCCCCTGGGGCAAGAGAATATCTGCCGTCATCTTCGCGTTCTCCCATGTGGTGCGGCTCTCGCCTTCCTGCCAGCGCACGCTCACGTCGAAGTCATCACGCAACGAATCCGCCATCAACTTCGCCTCGGTCGGGGGCGTGCCGTAATGCAGGCCGCCGCTGGTCAGAATCGGCAGGCCCGAGGCCTTGGCCAGGCGTGCGGCGTAACGCTGGCGCTCAAGGCCGACGCCGGTCGGCTGGTCTTCGCCCCAAGCCAGATCACCGCGCTCACGCCCCGAGCCCAGCACCACAATCGCATCGGCGCGTTGCGCCAGCGTCGCCCATTCCTGCCGCGCCAGCGGCGGCTCTCGTTCCAGCGCCTTGGCGCTCCACTGCACGACCACCGGCAGGCTCATCAGCCACAGGCCGCCAAAGCCGAAGGCAAAACACACACCCGCCAGACGCGGCCGCGAGCGGCGCAGCCACCAGGCCGCCAGCAACAGCAGCAAAAGAATGCCGGGCGGCAGTAAAAGTTGTTTGATGAAATAGCGAAAGGGCATCGGGCATCTCCAAAGATGCCCGAAGCCTAAGAGTGTTGATTACGCGTTACAACCAGTAGGCCGGATCCGGTTGCAAAAGATCCGTTTCATGACCTGCCATGCGCTTACTTGGCCTGCACAGAACGCACCTTGCCGGTGTCTCTGCGCGGCGCCTTGTCCTTGAGCCAGATGACCTTGGCCGAATGTGCTGCATCGAGCTGCTTCACTGCTTGAGACAGGCATCCCTGCGTTTCACGTTCACTGCGATCCAGATAGGCCTTGACCAGTTTGAACTCGGCGGGACTCAAGCCACGCAATTCCAGTTCCAGGGGGCGCTCGTCGCGCAGCCGGTCGGCGGTTTTCACGGCGTCCAGCGCCATGCCCAGACGATCGATCAACCTTTCATACAACTCGGGTTTCGTTACGTTCTTTTTCCGTTGCTCCACCATCCCTCACCTCATTGAAGATAAGACTCACTCCCCAATTAGAGCTTAGCTTCGCTGCACGAACCGGCTACACGCCGCGACCAACGGCCCTCGTCGCCCAAAAGCTCGGGCAAACAGCTGTAATCAGGGTTTCCCTCGGCCAAGCGCGGTCATGTATGCTACGGCGCTTCCTGTCATTCCACTTCCAGCGCACCCGGGCCATCCCGTATGCCGCCGTCGAAGAGGATTAGGCCACCCCTATCCAGTACAAAAGTAGCCATGCACGAACAATATCAGCCACGTGAGATCGAAGCCGCCGCCCAGTCGTTCTGGGATGAGCAAAAGTCCTTTGAAGTTAGTGAACAGCCAGGCAAGGAAACCTACTACTGCCTGTCGATGTTCCCTTACCCCAGCGGCAAGCTGCACATGGGCCACGTGCGCAACTACACCATTGGCGACGTGATCTCGCGCTACCAGCGCATGCAGGGCAAGAATGTTCTGCAGCCCATGGGTTGGGATGCGTTCGGCATGCCGGCGGAAAACGCCGCAATGAAAAACAACGTAGCGCCCGCCAAGTGGACCTACGAGAACATCGCCTACATGAAGTCGCAGCTGCGCAGCCTCGGCCTCGCGGTGGACTGGTCCCGTGAAGTGACCACCTGCAAGCCGGACTACTACCGCTGGGAACAATGGCTGTTCACCCGCCTGTTCGAAAAAGGCGTGATCTACCGTAAAAACGGCACCGTGAACTGGGACCCGGTCGACCAGACCGTTCTGGCCAACGAGCAAGTCATCGACGGCCGTGGCTGGCGCTCCGGCGCGCTGATCGAAAAGCGCGAAATCCCGATGTACTACTTCAAGATCACCGCTTACGCCGACGAGCTGCTGGAAAGCCTCGATGAACTGACTGGCTGGCCGGAACAGGTCAAGACCATGCAGCGCAACTGGATCGGCAAGTCCCGTGGCATGGAAGTGCAGTTCCCGTACAACGTCGATTCGATCGGCGAAGCCGGCACCCTGAAAGTCTTCACCACCCGTCCGGACACCCTGATGGGCGCGACCTACGTCGCCGTGGCTGCCGAGCACCCGCTGGCCACCCTGGCCGCGCAGAACAATGCCGAGCTGCAAGCGTTCATCGCTGAATGCAAGGGCGGCAGCGTCGCTGAAGCCGATGTCGCCACCCAGGAAAAGAAAGGCCTGCCGACCGGCCTGTTCGTCGAGCACCCGCTGACCGGCGAGAAGCTGCCGGTGTGGGTCGCCAACTACGTGCTGATGCACTACGGCGACGGCGCGGTCATGGCGGTTCCGGCGCACGACGAGCGCGATTTCGAATTCGCGCACAAGTACAATCTGCCGGTGAAATCGGTGGTGCGCACCAGCTCCGGTGATACCAACCCGGCGCCATGGCAAGACGCCTATGGCGAGCACGGCACGCTGATCAACTCCGGTGAATTCGACGGCCTCGACTTCGCCGGCGCGTTCGACGCCATGGAAGTCGCCCTGATCAAGAAACAACTCGGCGCCTCGCGCACCCAGTTCCGCCTGCGCGACTGGGGCATCAGCCGCCAGCGCTACTGGGGCTGCCCGATCCCGATCATCCACTGCGCCACGTGCGGCGACGTGCCGGTGCCGGAAGATCAACTGCCGGTCGTATTGCCGGAAGACGTGGTGCCGGACGGCGCCGGTTCGCCGCTGGCGCGCATGCCCGAGTTCTACGAATGCAGCTGCCCGAAATGCGGCGCGCCGGCCAAGCGTGAAACCGACACCATGGACACCTTCGTCGAGTCGTCGTGGTACTACGCCCGTTACGCCTCGCCGCACTTTGAAGGTGGCCTGGTGGAAAAATCCGCGGCCGATCACTGGCTGCCGGTGGATCAGTACATCGGTGGTATCGAACACGCCATTCTGCACCTGCTCTACGCGCGCTTCTTCCACAAGTTGATGCGCGACGAAGGTCTGGTCAGCTCCAACGAGCCGTTCAAGAACCTGCTGACCCAGGGCATGGTGATCGCCGAGACCTACTATCGTCGCGAAGCCAACGGTGCTTACACCTGGTTCAACCCGGCAGACGTAGAACTTGAGCGTGACAGCAAAGCCAAGGTGATCAGCGCCAAGCTGAAGTCCGACGGCCTGCCGGTGGAAATCGGCGGTACCGAGAAGATGGCCAAGTCGAAGAACAACGGCGTCGACCCGCAGTCGATGATCGACCAGTTCGGTGCCGACACCTGCCGCCTGTTCATGATGTTCGCCTCGCCGCCTGACATGAGCGCGGAATGGTCCGATTCCGGCGTTGAAGGTTCGCACCGTTTCCTCAAGCGCGTCTGGCGTCTGGCGCAAGCCCACGTGACCCAGGGCCTGCCGGGCAAACTGGATATCGCCGCTCTGAACGACGAGCAGAAAACCGTGCGTCGTGCGATTCACCTGGCGATCAAGCAGGCCAGCCATGACGTCGGCCAGAACCACAAATTCAACACGGCCATCGCTCAGGTGATGACGCTGATGAACGTGCTGGAAAAAGCCGCCCAAGGCACCGAACAGGACCGTGCGCTGCTGCACGAAGGTCTGGAAGCGGTGACCCTGCTGCTGGCACCGATCACCCCGCACATCAGCCACGAACTGTGGAAGCAGTTGGGTCACGCCGATGCGGTGATCGATGCAGGCTGGCCGGCCGTGGACGAAAGTGCCTTGGTGCAGGACAACCTGACCCTGGTCATTCAGGTCAACGGCAAGCTGCGCGGGCAGATCGAAATGCCGGCCGGCGCCACCCGCGAAGAGATCGAAGCCGCTGCACGCATCAACGAAAACGTGCTGCGTTTCGTCGACGGCCTGACCATTCGCAAAGTGATCGTGGTGCCGGGCAAACTGGTCAACATCGTCGCCAGCTAAATTGGATCGGCTGCCAGGCTCGCCTGGCAGCCAGTAAAACCTTTCGGGCCGCAGAGTCGGCTCACCTGGTTTCAAGGGGAGCAACACAATGATCAAACGCAATCTGCTGGTGATGGGCCTCGCCGTTCTGCTGAGCGCCTGCGGTTTCCAGTTGCGTGGTACCGGCACCAACGAACTGTCGATCAAGGAAATCGACCTGAGCGCGCGTAACGCTTATGGCGAAACCGTAAGACAGCTGCGTCAGACGCTGGAGTCCAGCGGCGTCAAGGTCTACACAGGCGCGCCGTACAAGCTGTATCTGGCTGACGAACAGGAAAGCCAGCGCATTCTCAGCTATGCCGGTGCCGGGCGCACAGGCGAGTATCAGGTCAACACTGTGCTGAGCTATGACATCCGCGGCGACAAAGACCTGTCCCTGCTCAGCGACAAGCTCGAAGTGCAGAAGGTGTTCATTCACGACGGCAACAACCTCGTCGGCTCCGATCAGGAAGCCAACGACGCCCGTCATGAAATCCGTCGCGAGCTGGTGCAACGCATGATGCTGCGCCTGTCGCAGCTGACCCCGGGCCAGTTGCAGCAACTGCAGCAAACCGCCAACGACCGCGCCAAGGCTGAAGCCGATGCGCTGGAAGCGGCGCAGAAGGCTGAGGCGGAAACTCCGCGTCAGTCGCCGCTCGAAATCCCGCAGCAGTAAGACGGTCGGGGCGCTCAGGCGCCCCGCTCGCCCTTCTTTATGAAGCTCGCACCCGCGCAACTCGGCAAACACCTGCAAGGCGCACTCGCGCCGGTCTACATCATCAGCGGCGATGATCCGTTGCTGTGTCAGGAAGCCGCCGACGCCATCCGCACCGCTGCCCGTCAGCAAGGTTTCGACGAACGCCAAGTGTTCGCCGCCGACGCCAATTTCGATTGGGGTACGTTGTTGCAGGCCGGCGCAAGCATGTCGCTGTTCGCCGAAAAACGCCTGCTGGAACTGCGCCTGCCGTCCGGTAAACCTGGCGACAAAGGCGCCGCTGCGCTGATCGAATACTGCTCACGCCCCGCTGAAGACACTGTCCTGCTGATCAGCTTGCCGAAGCTCGATGGCAGCGCGCAGAAAACCAAGTGGGGCAAGGCACTGGTCGAAGGCCAACAGACCCAGTTCGTGCAGATCTGGCCGGTGGATGCCAATCAGCTGCCGAGCTGGATTCGTCAGCGCCTGTCCCAGGCAGGCTTGTCGGCCAGTCAGGACGCCGTCGAATTGATTGCCGCGCGTGTCGAAGGCAACCTGCTCGCCGCCGCCCAGGAAATCGAAAAGCTCAAACTGATGGCCGAAGGTGGGCAGATCACCGTTGAAACCGTGCAGGCCGCCGTGGCCGACAGTGCCCGGTTTGACGTGTTCGGCCTGACCGACGCGGTACTCAACGGCGAACCGGCCCACGCCTTGCGCATGCTTGAGGGTTTGCGCGGCGAAGGCGTCGAACCGCCGGTGATCCTCTGGGCACTGGCGCGGGAGTTGCGCCTGTTGGCCAACATTTCCCTGCAATACAGCCAGGGCACGCCACTGGACAAGTGTTTCAGCCAGTCGAAACCGCCGGTCTGGGACAAGCGCAAGCCGCTGATGAGCAAGGCTTTGCAACGCTACTCGGCGCAACGCTGGGCGCAATTGCTGCTTGAAGCGCAGCGTATCGACGCGCAGATCAAGGGCCAGGCGGCGGGTTCGCCGTGGATGAGCTTGAGTCGTCTGGCGTTGTTGATGGCAGGCCAGCGCCTGACACTTCCTGCCGAATAACCTGTTTCCCGCATAACGGCCATTCGCGAGCAAGCTCGCTCCCACATTGAAATGCATTCCAAATGTGGGAGCGAGCTTGCTCGCGAAAGCGCCAGAACATTCCTACACAACAGGCACTGGACAGACGCCCAACATCGGCAGATTATTTGCCGCGCCAAACCCACTCAATCCAGAGAACACTCATGAGCAAAAAGCCAGCAAAGCATGGCCCCAACAAGGCCAAATCCATCGTCGCCCAGCCCTTGTTTCGCAGCCGCCAGGAACGACCCGCCAAGGGCAAAGGCAGCTACCGCCGCGAAGCCTTCCGGTCTGACAACCGGGAGGCTTTTTACTTTCTGGCTGCCTGAAGCGCACTACCCCTCGCTCATGTTAAGGTCTGCACCTGATTCGTTTCCCTGGAACTGTGCATGCCCCCAAGTCTTTCCCGTCGTTGGCCCGTGCGCCAATTGATCGCTGCCTCCAGCTTCATCCTGCTTGTCGCCTGCGCGGAAAAACCCACCGCCGCCGATGCACAACCGCTTCAAGCCGCCCCGGTTACCACGGCCCCAGCGATTATTCCGCCGGTTGTGCCGTCCGCCGACCCGCTCGATATTCAACCGACCCAGACCTTTGCCGAATGGCAGGCGGGCTTCCGCAAGGACGCCCTCGCCGCCGGGATTCGCCCCGAGCTGTTCGATCAGGCATTTGCCAACATCAGCTTCGACGCCAGCGTGATCCGTGCCGATCGCAGTCAGCCGGAGTTTTCCCGCCCGGTGTGGGAATACCTCGACGGTGCGCTGTCGCCATTGCGCGTCCGCAAGGGCCAGGCGTTGATCAATCAGTACGCCGACATTCTGCAAAGCATCGAGCAGCGTTATGGCGTTGATCGCCAGGCACTGGTGTCGGTGTGGGGCATGGAAAGCAATTTCGGTCAGTTTCAGGGCAGCAAGTCGGTGATCAACTCGCTGGCCACCCTTGCCTACGAAGGCCGTCGTCCTGGCTTTGCTCACGCGCAATTGATTGCCGCCCTGCAGATTCTGCAACAGGGCGATATCACCCCGGAGAAAATGCTCGGCTCCTGGGCCGGAGCGATGGGCCAGACCCAGTTCATTCCGACCACTTACAACACCCACGCCGTGGACTTTGACGGTGACGGTCGCCGCGACATCTGGGGCAGCCCGGCCGATGCGCTGGCCTCGACCGCGCATTACCTGCAAAGCTCGGGCTGGCAGCGTGGCCAGCCGTGGGGTTTCGAAGTGCAATTGCCGAGCGGCTTCAACTACACCCTGGCCGATGGCGCGATTCGCAAAAGCGTCGCCGAATGGCGGCAACTGGGCGTGAACCTGCCCAATGGCGCGCAGGTGCCAGCCGGTTCCGAACAACTGTCGGCCGCCCTGCTGCTGCCGGCCGGTTATCGCGGCCCGGCGTTCCTGATCCTCGACAACTTCCGGGCGATTCTCAAGTACAACAATTCGTCGTCGTATGCGCTGGCGGTGAGCCTGTTGTCCGAGCGCTTTGAAGGCGCGGGCCTGATCAATGGCGACTGGCCGAAAGATGATCTGCCGCTGAGCCGCACCGAGCGCATCGAACTGCAGACGCTATTAAGCGCGCGTAATTACGACGCCGGCACAGCGGACGGGATTATCGGCGCCAATACGCGCAAGGCCATTCGCAGTGCCCAGCAGGCGCTGGGCTGGCCGGCGGATGGGTATCCTACGCACAAGTTGCTTGAGAGCCTGCGCGCCCAATAAAAGCATCGCGGGCAAGCCCGCTCCCACAGGGTTCTGGTTGAAACACGATTGTGTATCCGACTCATAACCTGTGGGAGCGGGCTTGCCCGCGATGACTGAATGTCAGGCGACCAATTTCTAGACTTTGATCACCACATCCTGCTCCAGCAGCAACGCCTGCTTCCCCGCATCCAGGCGCACCAGCGCGCCCAACGGCAGTGTCAGGTTCGGGTCGCAATGGCCACTGCGCCAACCCGACAGCACCGGAATCCGCAACGGCTCAAAGGTTTGCTTGAGCAGCCGATTCAGCGCGTCGACCTCCACCCCGGCGATATCACCGACCAGCACACCGCGCAGTCGGGCCAGCTTGCCGGCCAGACGCATCTGGGTCAGCAGGCGATCAATGCGATACAGCGGCTCGTTGATGTCCTCGATGAACAGAACTGCGCCTTCGACATCAATCTCGTAGGGCGTGCCGAGGGTTGCAGCAATCATTGCCAGGTTGCCGCCGAGCAAACGCCCGTGAGCGATGCCCGGTTCGACGGTGGATAACGGATAAGCCGCCGGATGGCTCAGTACACTCCCTGACTTCATTTGCCCGCGCAGCATAGCGAAGAATGATGTAACGGTCGGCGGCTCCTTGTCGCCGAGCAGGTCGGCATTGAGCAGCGGGCCGTGAAAGGTCACAAACCCGGCGTAGCGACTGATGGCCAGGTGCAGCGCGGTGATGTCGCTATAGCCGACAAACGGCTTGGCATGCCGGCTGAGCAGGTCGTAATCGATTCGGTCCAGCAGACGCGGCGTGCCGTAGCCGCCGCGCAGGCAAATGATCGCGTCGACTTCAGGATCAGCGAATGCCGCGTGCAGATCGCGCAGGCGTACGTCGTCACTGCCGGCCAGATAGCCGTCCTTCTCATAGACACCCGGAAACACCTTCAGCCCATAGCCGCGCGCGCGCATCCATTGCAGCGCTTTTTCAGTATCGAGGGCGCCGGGGCCGGCAGGCGCGATGACGCCAATCGTCCCTTCGGAGGGCAGCGCCGGTACGGGTCGGTGGGCAATCAGGGTGTGGCTCGGTCGAACGGTCATCCTTGGGCTCCAGCGGTAAAGTCATGCACACACAGTAGTCAGCTGAAGAGACAAACAAAAGCCCCTTGTCTCAGGCAAAAAAATGCCCGCCGAGGAACCGTCCTCGGCGGGCATTTTTACATCAGCAGTGAATCAGGAACCCAGCAGCTCGGCCTTGACCAGCTTCGCCTGCTCGTCGGCGTGGTACGAGGAACGTACCAGCGGGCCCGAAGCGACGTTCTTGAAGCCCATCTTGTAACCTTCTTCGGCGAACCAGGCGAAAGTGTCCGGGTGCACGAAACGCTGCACCGGCAAGTGACTGCGCGACGGTTGCAGGTACTGCCCGAGGGTCAGCATGTCGATGTCGTGTTCGCGCATGCGCTTCATGACTTCGATGACTTCCTCGTCGGTCTCGCCCAGACCCAGCATCAGGCCGGACTTGGTCGGAATGTGCGGCATCATCTGCTTGAAGCGTTGCAGCAGGGTCAGCGACCACTGGTAATCCGAGCCCGGACGCGCAGCCTTGTACAGGCGCGGCACGGTTTCCAGATTGTGGTTGAACACATCCGGCGGCTCGGCAGCGGTGATTTCCAGGGCGATGTCCATGCGCCCACGGTAGTCCGGGACCAGGGTCTCGAGCTGCACGTTTGGCGACAGTTTGCGGATTTCGCGGATGCAGTCGGCAAAGTGCTGGGCACCGCCGTCACGCAGGTCGTCGCGGTCCACCGACGTGATCACCACGTATTTGAGCTTGAGGTCGGCGATGGCGATGGCCAGGCTTTCCGGCTCGTTGACGTCCAGTGGCTTCGGACGACCGTGGCCAACGTCGCAGAACGGGCAGCGACGAGTGCAGATGTCGCCCATGATCATGAAGGTTGCGGTGCCGCCGGAGAAGCATTCGCCGAGGTTCGGGCAGGACGCTTCTTCGCAGACACTGTGCAGCTTGTGCTTGCGCAGCAGGCTCTTGATGCGATCGACTTCCGGCGAAACCGGGATGCGCACGCGGATCCAGTCGGGTTTCTTCGGCAGTTCGGTGGTCGGAATGATCTTGACCGGGATGCGTGCAACCTTCTCGGCGCCGCGCAGCTTGACGCCGGCTTCAACCTTGGGACGCGGGGCCGGGCGCTCGGTCACGTCGAGCGTCGGGATCATGGTTTGCACTGCATCAGTAGTCATATCAGTCGATTCCGCCCGTGAGGGTCGTCTGCTCAGCATAGTCGAGGTGTTTGACGAGCTGCGCGCGCAGCCGGGCACTTACCTCGGCAAATTCAATCGATCCTGCGTGATCGCTCAGCTGGGTCATGGCCAGCCCGGCGTAGCCGCAGGGATTAATCCGTCGAAACGGTTCCAGGTTCATATCCACGTTCAGGGCCAGGCCATGAAAGGAACAACCGTGGCGAATGCGCAAACCCAGAGAAGCGATTTTCGCTCCATCGACGTATACGCCGGGAGCATCTGGCTTGGCGGCGGCGGTGACGCCGTAGCTGGCCAGCAGTTCGATCAGGCAGGCTTCCATGCGGCTGACCAGATCACGCACGCCGAAACCCAGCTTGCGTACATCCAGTAACAGATAAGCCACCAGTTGCCCGGGGCCATGATAAGTCACTTGGCCGCCACGATCGACCTGCACCACCGGAATATCTCCCGGCAGCAACAGGTGTTCAGCCTTGCCGGCCTGGCCCTGGGTGAACACCGGCGGGTGTTCGACGAGCCAGATTTCGTCGGCGGCAGCATTGCCGCGTTCGTTGGTAAAGCGCTGCATGGCATGCCAGACCGGCTCGTAAGCCATCTGGCCCAGCTCGCGAAAGCCCAGCGTGCCGTGCATCACAACACCATGTGCACGATGCCGGAAGCCCGCAGTTCGCTGTTGATGTTGTACAGCTGATCCTGGTCGGTGGCGACGATGTGCAACTGGATGGTGGTGTATTTGCCGTTGCTGCTTTGACGCTCGTCGATGCGCTCATCATTGATGGTCGCGTGTTTCAGGACGATCGCGATGATCTTGTCCTTGTTGCCAACACCCGTATCACTGATCACCTTGATCGGATAATCGGTCTGGGGAAATTCGATCTTTGGCGCCTTTACTTCGGTATCGGTCATGGCGTAACGGCCTCTAGAGTGCAAGCCGTGGTAACGCACATGGCCCCGCACCGGATCGGGGCGGGGCCATGCAGGTCAACACAAAATCAGTTGAACAAGCCGTAGAAGAATAGACGG
Organism: Pseudomonas sp. Sample_21; assembly: GCF_004307525.1. NCBI lineage: Bacteria > Pseudomonadati > Pseudomonadota > Gammaproteobacteria > Pseudomonadales > Pseudomonadaceae > Pseudomonas > Pseudomonas sp. Sample_21. The sequence continues at coordinate 12,445 of NZ_RCNZ01000107.1, forward strand.
ATGCTATCCCACATGCGGCGGAAGATACCACCCTCCTCGACGCCATCCAGAGCGATCAGGTCAGCGCTGTGCACTACCTTGTCTTCCAGTTTGACTTCGACTTTACCGATCACGTCGCCCTTGGCGATTGGCGCAACCAGTTGCGGGTTCATGGTCATGCTGGCAGCGAGCTTCTTCAGCTGGCCTTTTGGCAGAGTCATGGTCAGGTCTTGCGCCAGGCCGGCCTTGACTTGGCTGGTGGTGCCTTTCCATACCGGCGCCTGCGCCAGTTCGGTGCCCTTCTGATAGAAGGTCTGGGTTTCGAAGAAGCGGAAACCGTAGGTCAGCAGCTTCTGGGTTTCAGCCGCGCGGGCCACTTCGCTGTTGGTGCCGAACACCACGGCGATCAGACGCTGGCCGTCACGTACCGCCGAGGACACCATGCAGTAGCCGGCTTCATCAGTGTGGCCGGTTTTCAGACCGTCAACGGTCTTGTCGCGCCACAGCAGCAGGTTGCGGTTAGGCTGCTTGATGCCGTTCCAGAAGAACTCTTTCTGCGAGTAGATCGCATAGTGAGCCGGGTCTTCGTGGATGATCGCACGGGCCAGAATCGCCATGTCGTGCGCCGACGAGTAGTGCTCAGGGTTTGGCAGACCGGTCGGGTTCATGAAGTGGGTATTGGTCATGCCCAGTTCGGTGACGGTCTTGTTCATCAGATCGGCGAACGCGTCTTCGCTGCCGGCGATGTGCTCGGCCAAGGCGACGCTGGCGTCGTTACCCGACTGGATGATGATGCCGTGCAGCAGGTCGCTGACAGTCACCTGCGAACCGACCTTGATGAACATCCGCGAACCGCCGGTGCGCCAGGCGTTTTCGCTGACGGTCACCGGATCGTTTTCACCGATCTGACCGCGACGGATTTCCAGGGTCGCGATGTACGCGGTCATCAGCTTGGTCAGGCTGGCCGGTGGCAGACGCTGGTCGCCGTTGTTTTCGACCAGCACGTTGCCGCTGCTGGCGTCCATCAGAACATAGGCCTTGGCGGCCAGTTGTGGTGGCGACGGCATCATCTCGGCCGCGAAGGCGGCTGGCGAGAGGAGCAGCGGGACTAGCAGACACAGGCGTTTGGCAAAGGTGGTGATGTTCATCCGTCTCTCGAAATCGCTAATGGAAACTTGCCCGAAGGCAAAACTTATTCAGACAGCCTTCTAACGGGCCATCGCGTGTTCAGTTGCTCACTCCAGTCACCCTTGCCGGGCTTTTGTTCTTCGACGAGCCAACAACCTGGTTCACCCCCCGAATACCGCAAGTGAACCGTCAATCAAGGTCTACGTGTTACTCGGTGACCACGCTGGGCGAACCCAGATTGGCCAGCCGCACACTGTTCTGCACCTGGGCGATCTCACCCGGCGAGCCGATCGGCCCCAGGCGTACCCGGTGCAGGGTCTGCTGATTGCGCACGATCGAGCTGATGAACACCGGCGCGCTCACCATCCCGCTGAGCTTCGACCTCAGCAGTTCGGCAGCGTCCGGGTTGGCGAACGCGCCCACCTGCAGATACTGGCCAGACGCTGGTGCAGAAGCGTTTTTTTTTGCATCGATCTGCACGGGCACCACGGCCGCGGCGTGTTGCTGCGGCGGCGGTGTCCATTGCTCGACGGTGCCGGCCGAAGCCGTAATCACTGGCGCGCTATTCTGCGCCACTTGCGGCTCGTTGAGCATCAGCGGCGCCGGACGGCCCTTGGCCGCCCACCACTGCTGCGGATCGATGCCTTCGACCTTGACCCGCGCGGTGCCGGTCTCGGCATAGCCGAGTTTCTTCGCCGCTGCGTAGGACAAGTCGATGATGCGATCGGAGTAGAACGGCCCACGGTCGTTGACGCGCAGGATCACGGTCTTGTTGTTGTCCAGGTTGGTCACCCGAACGTAACTTGGCAGCGGCAAGGTCTTGTGCGCGGCACTCATGCCGTACAGGTCATACACTTCGCCGTTGGCGGTGTTCTGACCATGAAACTTGGTGCCGTACCAGGACGCCGTGCCCGAAGCCACGTAGGTCTTGGATTCCTGCAACGGAAAATAGGTCTTGCCCAGCACGGTGTACGGATTGGCCTTGTACGGGCCGGTGTGCAGGGTCGGTGTCGCATCCGGGATGCGCGAAACATCGACATCCCACCACGGCGCGCCGTCTTTGTGCGCGCGGTTGATGTCCAGGCCCGGTTGGGCGCGGACAGCGGTGGACGGGGTTTTCTGCGTCGGCGTACGGCTGGTCGTGCAACTGGCGACCAGGACTGCCAACGCAGCGAAAGCCACCAGCTTCAGGGGTTTATTGTTAGGCAATGCCTGCATTACTTGACGCCCCGTGCTTGTACCAGCTGTTCAGACAGTTGATGTACGGCCATGGCGTACATCACGCTGCGGTTATAACGCGTGATCGCGTAGAAATTCTGCAGGCCCATCCAGTATTCAGGGCCGTTGTCGCCTTCGAGGCGAAATGCGGTAACCGGCATATCATCGCGCAGCGCATCATGACTTGACCAGCCCAGCGCCCGCAACTCTGCGACCGTCTTCACCGGCTCGATACCGGTGGTCAGCCCTTCATCGGCCTGCTCGCCCCGCACATCGGCGCGGCTGACCACCGGCTCACCGGCAACCCAGCCATGACGCTTGAAGTAACTGGCGACGCTGCCAATGGCATCGTCCGGGTTGTTCCAGATATTGATGTGGCCATCACCGTCGAAGTCCACCGCGTAGGCGCGAAAGCTGCTCGGCATGAACTGCGGCAGGCCCATGGCCCCGGCGTACGAGCCTTTCAGGGTCAGCGGGTCGACCTGCTCCTCACGGGCCAGCAGGAGGAACTCACGCAGTTCCTTGCGGAAAAATTCGGCACGGGGAGGATAGTCGAAGCCGAGGGTCGATAAAGCATCGATCACGCGGAAATTACCGGTATTACGTCCGAAAAAGGTCTCGACGCCGATGATCGACACGATCACTTGTGCCGGCACGCCGTATTCCTGCTCGGCACGGGCCAGGGTCGCCTCGTGCTGACGCCAGAAGTCGACACCCCGGGCGATGCGCGCGTCAGTGATGAACATCGGGCGATATTCATTCCACTGCTTGACCCGTTCGGCGGGTTTGGAGATGGCGTCGAGAATCGACTGCTTGCGTTGCGCCTCGCGGAACACACCCATCAGTTGTTCACCGGCGAAACCGTAGTCGCGGGTCATTTCGCCGACGAATTCGGCCACCTGCGGCGAGCCTTCATAGTCGCCGGCCAGCGCTTCCTGCACGCTACCCAGCAGGCCCACCAGGCCAACCAGCGGCGCGCATCGAGTCGCCCAGCCACGCATTACTTGCATTGCACTCTTCACCTTATTCAAACCTGTGCGATCCACTTGCGATGGGTATGGATCGACATCAAAACCCCAAACGCTGACAGCAGCGTCACCAGCGAAGTTCCTCCGTAGCTAATGAACGGCAACGGCACCCCCACGACCGGCAACAGGCCACTGACCATACCGATGTTGACGAAAACGTAAACAAAAAAAGTCATGGTCAACGCGCCGGCGAGCAATTTGCCGAACAGCGTTTGCGCCTGGGCGGTGATCACCAGCCCGCGACCGATCAACAACAGATAGATCAGCAGCAGCGCGCAAATCCCCACCAGACCGAACTCTTCGCCAAGCACGGCGATGATGAAGTCGGTGTGGCTTTCCGGGAGAAAGTCCAGGTGTGACTGGGTGCCGAGCAGCCAGCCTTTGCCGAATACGCCACCGGAACCGATCGCGGCTTTGGACTGGATGATGTTCCAGCCGGTACCGAGCGGATCGCTTTCCGGGTCGAGGAAAGTCAGGACCCGCTGCTTCTGATAGTCGTGCATGACGAAGAACCACATCGCCACCGACACCGGCACCGCCGCCGCCAGCACGCTGAGAATCCAGCGCCAGCGCAGGCCGCCCATGAACAGGACGAAGGCGCCACCGGCGAGAATCAGCAGCGAGGTACCGAGATCGGGCTGGCGCACGATCAGAATGAACGGCACGCCAATCAGCATCAGGCTGATGCCGACGTGCTTGAGCTGCGGCGGCAGCGTGCGTTTGGACAGGTACCAGGCGATGGTTGCCGGCATCAGGATCTTCATGAATTCCGAGGGCTGGAAGCGGATCACCCCGGGGATGTTGATCCAGCGCGTGGCGCCCATGGCGTTGTGGCCCATGATGTCGACGACGATCAGCAATATCACACCAATCACGTAACCGAGCGGCACCCAGCGGGCCATGAAACGCGGCTCGAACTGGGCGATGACAATCATCGCCACCAGGCCGATGCCGAAGGATGTGGCCTGCTTGCCGAGCAGATCCCAGCTCTTGCCGCTGGCCGAATACAGCACGAACAGGCTGCCGGCGGCGAGGATCAGCAACAGGATCAACAGCGGGCCATCGATATGCAGTCTTTGCAGCAACGTCGCGCGGCGACGCATCACATCCTCGCTGGAGAGCATGCGATCGAAATTATTCATCACGGGCCGGGGCCTCCGCAGTGATAGGGCTGGCGTACTCGGCTTTCAGGTGGCCATCCTGGTCGAGCAACCAGGCGTCCATGACCTGGCGCACCACTGGCGCGGCAACGCCGGAACCGGACTCACCGTTCTCGACCATCACCGACACGACGATTTTCGGATCATCGGCCGGGGCGAAGCCGACGAACAGGGCGTGGTCGCGGTGGCGTTCCTGGACCTTGGAGCGGTCGTATTTCTCGCCCTGCTTGATCGCCACCACCTGCGCGGTACCGGACTTGCCGGCGATGCGGTATTGCGCGCCGATCGCCGCTTTGCGCGCGGTACCCCGGGCACCGTGCATCACTTGCTGCATGCCGTGGTTGACCTTGTTCCAGTCGGACGGGTCGCGCAGGACGATGTTCGGCATCGGGTTTTCATCCACCGGTTTGACCCCGTCGAGGGACTTGGCCAGGTGCGGACGGTTCCAGATGCCTTTGTTGGCCACCAGCGCCGTGGCCTGGGCCAGTTGCAGCGGCGTCGACTGCATATAGCCCTGGCCGATCCCGAGAATCAGGGTTTCGCCGGGGAACCACGCCTGTTTGCGCGTTGCGCGTTTCCATTCGCGCGACGGCATCAGGCCCGGGGACTCTTCGAACATGTCCAGCGAGACCTTCTGGCCGATGCCGAACTTGTTCATATAGGTCGACAGCCGATCGATGCCGAGCTTGTGCGCCAGGTCATAGAAGTAGGTGTCGTTGGACCGCATGATCGCCGTGTCGAGGTCGACGAAGCCGTCACCGGTACGGTTCCAGTTGCGATACTTGTGGTCGTAGTTGGGCAGCATGTAATAGCCCGGGTCGAACACCCGGCTCGAAGCCGTGACCACGCCAGCGTCAAGACCGGCAATCGCTACCGCCGGTTTGATCGTCGAGCCCGGCGGGTACAGACCACGCAGCACGCGGTTGAACAGCGGCCGGTCGATGGAATCACGCAACTCGGCGTAGGCCTTGAAGCTGATGCCGGTGACGAACAGGTTGGGGTCGAAACTCGGCTGACTGACCATCGCCAGCACTTCGCCGGTTTTCGGATCGAGCGCCACCACCGCGCCACGTCGCCCGCCCAGCGCGGCCTCGGCGGCTTCCTGCAACTTGATGTCGAGGCTCAGGACGATGTCCTTGCCGGGAATCGGATCGGTGCGTTTGAGCACCCGCAACACGCGGCCACGGGCGTTGGTCTCGACTTCCTCGTAACCGACCTGACCGTGCAATTCCGGCTCGTAGAACCGCTCGATGCCGGTCTTGCCGATGTGGTGGGTGCCGCTGTAGTTGACCGGATCCAGCGATTTCAGCTCTTTCTCGTTGATCCGCCCCATGTAGCCCACCGAGTGCGCAAAATGCGCGCCCTGCGGGTAATGCCGGACCAGTTGCGCGACCACTTCCACCCCGGGCAGGCGGAACTGGTTCACCGCGATCCGGGCGATCTGCTCTTCGGTCAGCTCGAACAGTATTGGCACCGGCTCGAACGGCCGGCGCCCCTGACGCATGCGTTTCTCGAAGATCACCCGGTCCTCGGGCGTCAGCTCCAGCACCTCGACGATGACGTCGAGCACCTGTTGCCAATCGCCGGAGCGCTCGCGGGTCATGCTCAGACTGAAGCTCGGCCGGTTGTCGGCCACGACTACGCCGTTGCGGTCGAAAATCAGCCCGCGCGTCGGCGGAATCGGCTGCACATGGACGCGGTTGTTTTCCGACAGGGTCGAGTGGTACTCGTACTGGATCACCTGCAGGTAATACAGACGCGCGATCAACACACAGATCAGCGCCACAATCACGATCGCACCGAACACGACACGGCTGCGCACCAGACGGGCGTCCTTTTCGTGGTCCTTGATGCGGATCGGCTGAGACATGAGGGCAGGCTTACTTGTGGTAAGGGTGGCCGGACAACACGGTCCAGGCACGGTACAACTGTTCGCCGATCAGGATCCGCACCAGCGGGTGCGGCAAGGTCAGCGGCGACAATGACCAGCGCTGGTCAGCGCGGGCACAGACTTCCGGTGCCAGCCCTTCCGGGCCGCCGACCATGAAGTTGACCGTGCGCGAATCCAGGCGCCAGCGATCGAGTTCGACCGCCAGTTGCTCGGTGCTCCACGGCTTGCCGTGAACCTCCAGCGTGACGATCCGCTCGTTGTGCCCGACCTTGGCCAGCATGGCTTCGCCTTCCTGGCGGATGAAACGGGCCACGTCGGCATTCTTGCCACGGGTGTTGAGCGGAATTTCCACCAGTTCCAGCGCCAGCTCGGACGGAAGACGCTTGGCATATTCATGCCAGCCTTCTTCCACCCACTTGGGCATGCGTGAACCGACGGCGATCAGGCGCAGTCGCACAGCGATCCCTTAGAACTGGTCTTTGTTGAGCTTGGTGAAATGCTCGTGGGTGTTTTCCGGGCTGTGGTGCTTGGCATCGGCCGCACGGCTTTGCTCGGCACCGGCCCACAGGCGCTCCAGGTCGTAGAACTGACGCGCCGAGGCAGTCATCATGTGCACGATCACCAGATCGAGGTCGAGCAGAACCCAGTCGCTGTCGCCCTTGCCTTCTTCGCCCAGCGGCTTGGCGCCCTGCTTCTTCACTTCCTCGCGGACCTTGTCCAGCATCGCGTTGATCTGGCGATTGGAGGTACCGGTGGCGATGATCATGTAGTCAGTGATGCTCTGCTTGTCGCGCACATCAATGATCTGGATGTCCTGGGCCTTGACGTCTTCCAGCGCAGCGACGGCAATCTTGACCAGTTCGTCGCCCTTGAGCGGCTCGTTGGTGTTGACGGCTTCCGGCAGTGGTGCGCTCTTGAACGTGCCTTTGCGCTTTACTTTCGGTAGATCTTTATCAGTCATATGTAACTCGTTTTGCTCATGTATTCGGCGGCTTGGGGATACGGTGATTCGTATCAGTGAAGCACGCCTTGTTCAGTTCGACGCACGATACAGACCGTGCGCATCGATGTAGGCCAGGACCGCGTCGGGCACCAGGAAACGTACCGACTTACCGCTGGCCAGCAGTTGACGGATCTGGGTGGCGGAAACCGCGAGCGGTGTCTGCCAGACGAATGCAATCTGTCCGCTCGGCCCTTTCAGGGCCAGCGGGTCGCTCACCGAACGCGCTGCCAGCAGGTTGCGCAAGGCATCCGGCGGTTCGCTGTCGGCGTCCGGGCGCTGTAGCACCAGGATGTGGCAATGCTGGAGCAACTCTTCCCAGCGGTGCCAAGTGGGCAGGCCGCAAAATGCGTCCCAGCCCAAAAGCAGAAAAACCTGGGTCTCGGCGGGCATCTCTGCGCGCAGCGACTCCAGGGTATCGATGGTCCAGGACGGTTTGTCCCGCTGCAATTCGCGGGCGTCCACCACCAGCGGCGGCAATCCGGCCACCGCGCACTCGACCATCGCCAGCCGATCCTGCGCCGACACCTGCGGCGTCCCGCGATGTGGCGGGCGCGCGTTCGGCATCAGGCGCAACTCATCCAGCGCCAGCGCTTCGACAACTTCCAGCGCGCCACGCAAATGGCCGATGTGCACCGGGTCGAACGTACCGCCCAGCACGCCAATGCGTTGCGGGCGCGACTCGCTGCCGGTGTGCGGCGCTGTCAGGTCGAGGTCGGTCAAGTCAGACCGTCGCCTGGCCGCGCAACTGGCCATCACCGACCACGATGTACTTCTCGCAGGTCAGCCCCTCGAGCCCGACCGGGCCGCGGGCGTGCAGCTTATCAGTAGAAATGCCGATCTCGGCACCCAATCCGTATTCAAATCCATCGGCAAAGCAGGTCGGCGTGTTGATCATCACCGAGGCCGAGTCGACTTCCGCCACGAACCGCCGGGTGTCGGCGAGGTTTTCGCTGACGATCGAGTCGGTGTGATGGGAGCCGTAATGGTTGATGTGTTCGATCGCCTGCTCCAGACCGTCGACCACGCGGATCGACAGAATCGGCGCCAGGTACTCGGTGTGCCAGTCGTCTTCGCTGGCCGCGACCGCTTCGATGATCGCCCGGGTGCGCTCGCAACCGCGCAGTTCGACGCCTTTGTCGCGGAACTGCGCAGCCATCGACGGCAGGAAATCCCTGGCAACAGCCTGATCGACCAGCAGGGTTTCCATCGCGCCGCAGATACCATAACGGTAAGTCTTGGCGTTGAAAGCGATGCGCTGGGCTTTGGCCAGATCGGCATGTTCGCTGACGTAAACGTGGCAGATGCCGTCCAGATGCTTGATCACCGGCACGCGGGCATCGCGGCTGATGCGTTCAATCAGGCCACGACCGCCGCGGGGCACGATGACGTCGACGTACTCAGGCATGCTGATCAGCGCGCCGACGGCGGCGCGGTCAGTGGTTTCGACCACTTGCACCACAGCGGCGGGCAGTTCGGCTTCGGCCAGACCGCGCTGGATGCACGCGGCAATCGCGCGATTGGAATGAATTGCCTCGGAGCCACCGCGCAGGATGGTCGCGTTGCCGGACTTCAGGCACAGGCTGGCGGCATCGATGGTCACGTTCGGACGGGATTCGTAGATGATCCCGATCACGCCCAGCGGCACGCGCATCTTGCCGACCTGAATGCCCGACGGACGGAAGCTCATGTCGCGGATCGCGCCGACCGGATCCGCCAGTGCAGCGACCTGACGCAAGCCGACGATCATGCCGTCGATGCGTGCCGGGGTCAGTTCCAGACGTTCCAGCAGCGCCGGCTCCAGACCGCTGGCGCGACCGGCAGCCAGATCCAGCTCATTGGCTGCGGCCAGCTCGGCGCGTGCAGCATCCAGAGCATTGGCGGCAGCCTGCAAGGCGCGGTTTTTCTGCGCGGTGCTGGCGCGACCGATGACCCGGGAGGCAGCGCGGGCGGCGCGACCCAATCGGGTCATGTAGTCAAGAACGGACTCAGTCATGGTCTGCTGGGGTCTTGGCAAAGAGGAAAGCGGCAGATTATAGCTGTCGCGTCCCGGGACTAACAGCGGTGACGGGCGGATGGTCGAAATGAGCTGCGTTTGCCCGTCGTTCAGACGTAATTAAGCTCAGCGTTGTTATCATCACGACCTCTTGAGCCTGGATAAACCTTGCCCATCATGACCAACGTGCCCCTTTGCCCCGAGTCCGCGCGCCTGCCCGTGGGCCTGCCGGACAGTTTTTTCGACCGCGACGCCCAGGTTCTGGCGCAGGCGCTGCTCGGCAAAGTCATCCGCCATCGCGTCGGTGATCTGTGGCTGAGTGCGCGAATCATCGAGACTGAAGCCTATTACTTCGCGGAAAAAGGCAGTCATGCCTCGCTCGGTTACACAGAAAAGCGTAAGGCTTTGTTTCTGGATGGCGGCCACATCTATATGTACTACGCCCGCGGCGGTGATTCGCTGAACTTCAGTGCGCAAGGTCCGGGCAATGCCGTGCTGATCAAATCCGCCTATCCGTGGGTCGACGAGGTCAGCGGCCCGGCGAGTCTGGCGCAGATGCTGCTGAACAATCCCGATGCCCAGGGGCGACCGCGGCCGACGCAGAAGTTGTGCGCCGGGCAGACGTTGTTGTGCAAGGCATTGGGTTTGAAAGTACCGATGTGGGACGCCAAGCGTTTCGATCATGAGTTGTTGCTGGTCGAGGACGCGGGGCCGGCACCCTCGCAGATTATTCAAACCACCCGGCTGGGCATCCCGCTGGGCCGTGACGAACACCTGATGTATCGCTTCGTTGACGCTGCGTATGCGCAATGGTGCACGCGGAACCCGCTGCGACGGGGTCAGGTCGAAGGCCGGGATTATATTTTGCTTCCCGTAACCGACGCCGCATCCGTCAATGAATGATGACCTCCCCTGTGGAAGCGAGCCTGCTCGCGAAGGGGTCGTGCCAGCCAACGCTTCTTTCGTCTGACACAGCGTCATTCGCGAGCAGGCTCGCTCCCACAGGTCAGCAGTCCACCGCGTAACAATTACTTAAAGAATGAATGGAGTTTTTCTGTATGGGCCCATGGCTCGATAGCATCACCGGATGGCTCGGCGCCAATCCGCAGTGGCTGGCCGCAGCGGTGTTCATCGTGGCGTGCGTGGAATGTATGGCGATCGCCGGGCTGATCGTGCCGGGCACGGTGCTGCTGTTTGCCGTGGCGGTGCTGGCCGGCAGCGGCGCGCTGTCATTGAGCGAAACGCTGCTGCTGGGCTTTCTTGGCGGCATTCTTGGCGACCTGATTTCCTACTTCCTCGGCCGCCATTTCCACCAGAACATCCGCCGCCTCCCCGGGCTACGCCATCATCCGGAATGGATGGCCGGGGCCGAGTCGTACTTCCAGCGCTATGGCATCGCCAGCCTGCTGGTCGGGCGTTTCATCGGCCCGCTGCGGCCGATGCTGCCGATGGTTGCCGGGATGTGCGACATGCCGTTCCCGCGTTTCTTCGCCGTCAGCCTGCTGGCCGCTGCGGGCTGGAGCTTGGCTTATCTGTTGCCTGGCTGGGCCACGGGCGCAGCGTTCCGCCTGCCATTGCCTGAAGGTTTCTGGCTCGAAGCCGGGATTGTTGCGGCCAGCATTGCGGTGATGGTCGGCCTGAGCGTCAACAGCAGCGTGCGCCGCCATCGTCGCGCGACGATCTGGATCGGCGGCATGAGCCTGTTGATCCTGATCGGGCTGTTTATCGGCTATCCATACCTCACCGCGCTCGACAACGGTGTGATGACTCTGGTGCAGGAACATCGCCAGCCAGCGCTGGACGAAATCGCCGTGACGCTGACCCTGATCGGCGAATTCCGCAACATGCTGCTGTTCAGCGCCCTGCTCGTCATTTTGCTGTTGCTGTGCAAGCAGTGGCGCCAGGCAGTGTTCGCGGGAGCCACCATGCTGATCACCGCCATGGCCAACACCGGCACCAAGTATTTTTTCGCCCGGGTACGCCCGGAAGTGCTCAGCGATCCATTGACCACCTACAGCATGCCCAGCGGCCATGCTTCTGGCGCATTCGCCCTGTTCCTGACGCTGGGTGTCCTGGCCGGACGCGGGCAGCCGCCACGCATGCGCCTGACCTGGCTGCTGATTGCCTGCATCCCGGCATTCTCCATTGCTTTGTCGCGGGTCTATCTCGGCGCGCACTGGCCAACCGACATATTGGCCGGTGCAATGCTGGCCAGCTGCGTCTGCGCCGCGATGCTGTGGTCAAACCAGCGGCAGGCGCCGCTCAACGCCATGCCTTTCAAGATCTGGTGGCTGATCCTGCCGTCCATGGTCGCGCTGTTCGGATTCTTCGTTATGCGCCACTTGCCACATACATTGTTGCGTTACGCCTACTAAAACAGGCAATTTACAAGCGACATTTCTTATACGCCGCTCTTTCGGAACATTCCGACAAGAGCGGCGCTTGCAACCTACGCAAACTTCCTCCCTCCCGGTTAACTTTCCTGGTTATAAAACCGACATTTCCGCATTCTCGATCGACGCAAAACTAGCGTTACATATTCAAGTTGAAACATGCCTGCTCAGTGTTTCGCGCTTTTGAAAAACCGTTAGATTGATGGGCCCGACTCGGACATTTGCTGGCTATCCATATTTATTCAAACCACGCATTGAAGTTCTGCCGAGTCCTACAACAATCCATTTCTTATCGAGTCTTTCATGAGTCCAAAAATACCCCGCAAGACGTCAGTCACAACCACGCATCAAACTGATGCAAACGTGCCAACGCCACATCGGCCCATGTTTGATGTCAGCAGCATTGAAATATCGCCAAGAGCCGACATCCCCGATCTTGCGCTGCACAGTACCAACTTCGACAGCGCCCTTGCCGATGCGAATCCGCGGTTGCCAGCGGTTGAAATCTTTCAGTTACCGGCACACAGCGCCTATCGCTCGGAACATTCCACTTCAATAAACGATTACTGGTTATCAGAGACCTTTGTGCGTGGAATGCAGCCTGCCGACAATGATGGATTTCGCTGGATCGTTGGCAGAAAGTTCGCAGACGTCGAATATCAGGGAGCTCTGCAAACCACGCATGTGGGTGAGGATGAAACCGGCGCATTGCGCAGCAAGTTACTCACCGAGCGCGTTCCCTCCGGACCGCGCCTGTACAAAAACGCAGACAGCCCCACCTGGCGCCTGACCGAACAACCCGCGCCAAAGCGACCGCGCCTCGCCCCCGTGACAACACCCATCAATCAAAGTCGTTACAGCCCATCCTGGCGTTCGCCGGATGCTCAGGGCTATTACGAAATGAATCCGCTATTTGGCTCACGCACAGACAACATGCTGTTCGCCTTCCGGGATTCATATGGCAATTACATAGCGGTTGATCCTCCAGCGGGTGGATTCGCAGCGTCGCCGCTCCACCTCAAACAGTGGACCGATCATGAGATATGGCAGCTATATGGGCTACAGGGCGAGGACATCGCGCGCTTTCGTGTCGAAGCCCAGGCCACCGGCACGCCGCCACAGTGGGCACACCCCACAACCACGGAAAATCCGCGAACCGATCTGCTGCGCGACTCGTTGCGCTGGCTGCACCCGCAGATGGGCTTTGCCGAGCGCGAAGCCTTTCTGCAATCGTTCAATCTGCTGCCCAGGCAACTGTCGCGTTTGCAGCAGGAAATGGCCAGCCATCTGACGCTTCCGGCGTGGGCATTGGCGCACAAGCGCTTGCTGGAGGACGTCAGCAACCCGCAACGCTTCGACCAGTTTGCCGCCGATGCGCTCGAGCAGCTCAACCTCAAGCGCAATGCCCGCCACGACTGGTACGACGCAGAAAACAGCCTGACCCCCGAGGTGCGCGAAGCGCTGTTGAAACAGCTCGGTTATCTGCGCAACAAGAACAACTGCCTGTACCGCACGGACATTCCGGCGCTGTTTCGCGGTGACGAGCGCACGCCGTTCGAGCTGGCGAACGACCGCACCATGCTGCCGCGCTATCACCACGAACCCGGCGCGACCACACACAAGCCGATCAGCGCGACGTTCAGTCTCCAGGCAGGACAGGGATATGCCCGCGCCCCCGATCCCGAATACCTGCGTTTCAACAGCCAGACCCATAAATACCCGGGACGCGACACGGGCGACAGCGGTTCGGAAAGCGGCGCAAGCGACGCCAGTGATACACCGAGTGACTCCTCGTCAGACTGGTCGGATCCTGACAGCCCTGTGGCATGGGATCACGAGCGCGGCTACCGGTCCACGCGCACGCGGCAGACGGAAATGTTTCTCTACGCGCTCGACACGCGCGATCTGGAGGTCGTCCCCCACGAAGAAAACATGATGTTCAATTCCGCTGCGCGTGACACCCCGCCGACCTGGTTCCCCTCCGACGATTTCGAAGGGCTGATCTCGGTCACGCGCAGCGGCGTTTCAGCCGAGCGTGTCTGGTTACTGAACACAGACCTGACCAAGGGCGCCAGGGTCGAAGACATCAAAGAGCAGGCTGGGGCAAACGCTGATCGCATCGAAGCGGCCACCCATGCCGGGCACTCCAACCGGTTCGAATACGACCAGTTGATCGACCAGGTGGAGACGGCGGGCCTGCCGATACTCAGGCTCTCAGGCAACAAGGACGAGTTTGCCCATGACATCGCCTGGCCCGAACTTCAAATGCTCAAGTAAAGCCGCCAGGGAAACCGGCTCCTCATGCACACCATTAAAGGATTAATACGTGTCGAAACTCATCGTTCCCGCGGCTCATGTCGCCCACGTGCGCGCGCTTCAAGTTACCCCCATAGACGCCTCGGCCAATGCCCATACGCCGTCCACACCCATGCCCGATCGAGCGGACGTGCCAGGCGAGGTGCCTGACAGCCCCCCATCCCTTCGCCAGACTCTGAAGGCAATCGACAAACACCTGGGCCCACTGCGTATCGGCGAGGTCGTGATCAGTCGGGTCGAGTTGCAAGCGCTGGGGGCGACCGTCGACGGTCAACCTGTCAGTCCGGCGAATGCCAACATGAAGCGCGTGGATCAGGCTTTTCTGGACGGACTCCATTTCGAGTCCGCAAAGGTGCAGTCCCGCTTGCAAGCCGTGGACTTTCCCGACAATGACATGGCGGCACTGCTGTTCTATGAGATTGCCTGCAAGCGCTCGGTCGATGCCGGCCCATTGTTCGTCAGTGATACGCCGCTGGTTTCGGGCAGCGCCATGGATCGTCTCAACAAATTGGGCAAGGCTGCGCAAAAGCTGGAAATCCACCGGGCGGACGCGTTTGAACACGCGCCCGGCTGGATCAACAAGACCAAAAGCTATTTGATGAGCGGCGCAGGAGTCGGCATGCAAGCCTTCGGCATCTACAGCGGCTACATGGCCCTGACCGATGCGATCAAAAAAGGCGAGGCGCTGGAAATGCTCTACTACGGCGGATCCATCGCCGCAGAACTCGGCTCGCTGATCATCGAGCGGGGTCTGGCCAGAACCGGCCAGGCGATGCTGACTCAGGGCAGCAATGTCCTGAGGGGTTTTGCGCTGACCTCGATCGGCAAATACATGAGCCGTGGCGCGGGACTGTTCGCCAGCGCGATTACCTTGCCGTTCGACATTGTCGACGCGATCAAATCGTTCAACGCCGCCGCCGCGTCATCGGGCAAAGAAGCTCAGGACCATTATTTCAGCGCTGCCCTGAGTGTAGCGGGCGCTGGCATCAGCCTGGTGCTGGGCGTCGCCGCACTGGCCGGTTTCGGCAGTGTTGCCGGCCCGCTCGGCCTCGCGGCTGCCGCACTGCTCATCTCCGGTTCACTGATCTATCAAGCCGCCAGGGTCGTCGACCAGATCGATGATTACATCGAACTGACAACACTCGAGCGTCTGCGCTCGGGATGGTTCGCTTTTACCGGCAAGGAACTGGACGCCGAAGTGATGGATCGCTTCAAGCTGTCCAGGCTTTCCAGTGACTACGAAAAACAGCTCGAACTGTCGGCCAAAGACATGCTTGCCGGCGCTTACAGCGACTCCATCGCCCAAGTGGTCAATGGCGCGTTTCGCGCCGAATTGCGCCCTGTCGAACTATGGCGTTACCAGTGGGACGAAAGCGTCGGGCAGCTGCCGTTCAGACTCGACAGCCAGGCGGTGATCGTCGGCGGCGACGATGTCATCGACGCAAGCCATGGATTACCCGACAACCTCAAGGGCGTTGTCAACGGCAGTGCAGGCGAAGGCAAAGGCGTGTTCTGGCGCCTGGGCGACGGCAATGACCGTGTCACTGGCGTCAAGGCGCAGCCCAACCTGTTTGCCTACCGCCAGGGACACAAGGCGCTCAGCGGTGGCGACAAAAACGATGCGTTCTATCAGCAGGTCGCTGACGAGGAACTGGACCGGCTGACCAAACCGCCGCACATCAATGTGCTGGATGGCGGCGACGGTAGCGATACGTTTGCGTTTGAAGGCCAGCGGCCAGCCACTGATACACGACACATCGGCCATCGGATTGACCTGCCGAGCGGCAAGGTCACGCTGCGAGGTCTGGACCCGGAAGGCCCAGGCATTGAAGTCGCGCACCTGACATCGTTCGAGAACGTTTCGACGCTGCGCAAAGGCAGCAGCCACGTCATCGGCAGTTCCGAGGCCAACCAGATCTCCGCCCATGGCCATGATCGCGTCAGCGCCGGTGCCGGCAACGACACGATTGCCATCTACGGCCTCGAATGTCACGTGGACGGCGGTAGCGGCGTCGATCGCTATTACATCGCTCACACCAACGCACGCACGACAATCACCGAGGACAGCGCGCATTCGAGCGTGATCGAAATGGGCTGGCCGCACGCGGTGATTCAGCGCTGGCAGATCATCGGCACCTCGCTGGTGATCAATTCCTTGCGCGGCAAGGACGGCGACGACCCAGACCACGTGCTGACCCTGGAAAACGTCTATCGAATGGTCGACGGCCAGCGTCGGTTGCATAACGATCGATGGCTGTTCCGCACCCAGGATGGCTACGAACTGCTGGCTCAGCTCCCTCAGGAACCAGGTCCAGCGCTGAGTCAGGACATCGATGTCGCCGTGACCGTCATTGGTCAGCCCGCCCCTGCCCCGGCGATCGTCAATGGCGGTACGGTGACGATCGACAATCAGAGCCTGGGCCGGCATTTTGTCACCCGTACTCAGCGCGAGGTCGAGTTCGTCATCGCACGCAGCGCCACCAGGCCGCGCAGCGTTTTTCTGGACTACGGCGACGACGAAATCATCGACGTCGAGCTCAGCTATGCCGTCCAGGTGCGCAAAGGCGTTTCGGGCAATACTCACCTGACCTACAAAGACTTCTGCCTGTCGCTGCGGTTGCCGGCAAAAGTGCTGGCATTCAAGGGCGTGATTCAACCGATCGCTGCCGCCACCGGGTACAGCGGGCGCAACAGCCTCAAAGTCACCACGCCGCAACTGGCGCAAGACATCGTTGTGGTCATGCGGGACGGAGTGTCCTATCGCCTGCAACTGCCGCACCTGGACTACGAAGCGGACGCCAACAACCCCGGCGCACGACTGGTCAGCACTCGAAGCTGGCTGAAACGGCGCAACGGCAACTACCCGTTCACCCGGCCCACCATCAGTGAGAAGCCGCTGCTGACCGATCGACCCAGCAAAATCGTCATCGAATCCCGGGCGCATACCGGCATTTATCTGCTTGAGGGTCATAGCGCGACGTACGACATCTACCTGGCCAGCAACTGCATCGTGCGCCTGGCCACACCTGGGGCTGCGGCAAAAACGGCCAACGCCTCAAGCTGGAATCTGTACACCAGGACAATGGACGAAACCGTCACTCGCGACGAAATCCAATTGCAGGACAACCGCTTGCGCATCGCCAGCGTGACTGTCCAATTGCCGGATATCGGCGATGACACACCGGTGGAATCGGTCAGCGTGGCGACCGCCGCCGGCAATCTCTATCAAGTCTCGCTGCTGTTCGAGATGTTGCAGCTGTACGTGATCAATGCCCAAGGCTACGCCGGCGTCGATGCGCTGTTGGCCGATATCGAGCAACACCGGCAGCGCAACGAGTTGGCAGCGCGGGTCTACGTGACTCACATTGGCTACCAGCCCGACACAGTGGGCACGCTGGTTTACAACTCGGTAAACCGCCACTGGAGCCTGCTGACTGACCGGCAGACACGCGTCAAACGCGAAGACCTGTTCATCCCCGTCAACATCAACTGACCGCGCGCTGCCGGTTTCAACAACGTGCCGGGATGGACCCGAGCTCCATCCCGGCACTTGATCACCTCGGCCAATGACTGGCCGGGTTCACTACATGGAATGACCTTTATGCGCCAGAAACCCGGGACACTTCGCCCATTACCGACACCGGAAACGCCGGGCACCTCGACCTCCCGCCCGATCAGCCCTGATCGTCCCATCGATCTTGATGCACGCTTGCCTGGCCGCGTCAGGCCGGACGGCTCGCTCACATCGCCGGACATTCTCGCCCGCAGTCCTCACGGCAGTCACGCCAGCCCGGAACCCGTGATAACGGTGAGCCGGATCCTTGATGCGCAGAGGCCTACTCAGCGGTCTGCCATGTCGCCGCTGGAGCCTTACCTGCAAGACATTGACGGGACTTTACGCCCCGATGCAGACGGTCTGAAAGAATACAAGGGGCGCAAGTTCGCAGACATCGCCAACGACGACGGATCGGCCGCAGGGCAGACGGTGATGGTGGCGTACCACGATTCGATCAAAGCCTGGCGCGCCAGATTGCCCAGTGAACGGACGCCATCGGGACCGCCTCTTTATCGAGTCGCGGACACTGATTTGTGGAGTTTGAACAAGCCCATCGAAGAGTACCCGCCCGACCGCTACACCCTGTATGAGTTGGCCAAGCCGCGTTACGCGCCGGTGCCGAACGAACAAGGCTATTACGCGGTACACGAATGGGAGAAAAATCCCCATAAAGAGGAAGTAAATACACGACTGAATGTCGGCTTCGCCTTCAAGGGCAAATACGGCCGCCTGATCAAGGCAGACCCGAACGAAGCACGCGCGGATGCCGCCTTGCCGTTGAAGCTGGCGAACTGGACCGATGGCGAACTATGGGATGTGTACAGCCTGCGCGGCGCAGAAATTCTTGCCTTTCGTACCGAGGCCGAGGCCATCGGGGGCCCGCCGGGCTGGGCAAGACGCAGAGATATCAAAAGTCACTACAAATTCCTTCTGGATTCCATGAAATGGTCCCACCCGCAAAAGACTCGCAGTGAGTGCGTCGAGCTTTTACGCACCTACAATCTCAGCACCGCGCAACAAAAACGCTTGCGTCCGGACATGGAAAACGGCTTTCCCGCATGGGCCGAACAGCACAAAAGCCTGACCCGAAATGTGCAGGATGCCAAACGCTTCGAACAGATTGGCGAAGAGCTTGGCCCCTTCAGTCTGAGACTGCGGCAAGAAGGTGAGATCATCGAGGGCGAATTGCCGCCTGTCGATCAGCGTTACGAAGCGGATTTTCTGCAAAGCTATCTGGAACATGCCGGCTACATGCGCAACAAGCATGATTATCTTTACCGTACGGATATCCCGGCAATGTTCCGCGCCGATCTACGTACCCCCTTCGAGCTGGCGCGTGACGGGCGGCTGGTGAAGTTGCGGGGCAACCCTTCCGACTCGACAACCCGGCGAGCCTTCAGCACGACGTTCTCCTTGGCCAACGGCATTCAATACCTGGGTTTTGATTACTATTCCAACCCTCGGCACTACAACAGCCAGGCCAATCGCTATCCAGGGCACTTTTCCGACAGTGACTCATCCAGCGGATATCGACACAGTTCGGGTGAAGAGTCTGATACCTCATTTGAAATGGATAACTCGCGCGATTACCCGTTGCTGCGACGCAAACAGACACATGGTTTCCTGTATGTCATCGACACCCGCGGCATCGAAGTGGTCCCACGGGTCGAAAACCTTTACCTGAACAACAGGGATTTTGATGGCGACAGCCACGAAGGACGTATTTCCATGCCCACGCGAGGCATCAGTGCCGAGCGGATATGGCTGGTGCGCTCGGACCTGAGTCGGGCGGCAAGAGTCGAGGATATTTTCCGGAAGGCCGGAGGCGATGCCGCGGATATCGAGGAGGACACTTGGGCTGGGGGCGATCATAGCAATTCATACGATCAGTTGATCGATCGCGTAGCTGCCTCCAAGGGCCCCATAGTGAGGTTGCCCAAGGGCAGGAAAACATGTTCCAACGATATAGTCTGGCCCGTTGCTGAACATTATCGGCCGTGAAATCCAGACGCCATTCGATAACGAATGGCGTCTGTCCTTCAATTGCGGCGTTGCGCTATTTGAGCACGCTGATCACAAACCTTGCGGGTTTTGGATTGAAGGCGTTATGCCCTGTCCCGTTGGGGTTCGCGTCGAGGAATTTGCTCATGCCATCGCTTACCTGACGATACAGCGGCTTATCTTTCGGCTCGCTGTTCAATTCGATATAAGCCGGGCCGGATGCGATATTGCTCAAAGAAGCCTTGGCCACGCCGTAGGTACTGATTGAATAGAGTTGTGCCGGAGCGCTGGTGCTGACCAGCAAATTATGTGTCTTGTCTTCGATGAATAATCGCGCACCGTCAAACACGCCCGGATGTATCACTTGAATTGCGTAACAGTTACCTTCAGGAACAAACCTCAACAGCAACGGAGCATCGTCCTCATTGTCAGCCAGGGTGATAAGGGCGGATGTCCGCGAGTCGGCCAACCCCACTTCAGCATCGAGTTTTTCGCCTTGAGTTATGCGCTTGTGGCGCAGGGTCTGTTGCAGGCGTTGCTGATTAAGAACTACCGGAAGACCGTCCAGATAAAGATTGGCGCTGAAGCTTTCATTGTTTACTTTTGCCAAAGACATAGAACTACCCATTGGTAAACACTCTGCTGCCATGTTCAAGACAGCGACAGAAAAGTTGAAAAAGGAAAAGGATCAGATAGCGACTGTGGCTGTTGCCGACATTCGCAGAACATCGCCATCCGGAATGTTTTCGGTTTTTCGTTTCCGCCGGGCCATTACCATGCGATCCGCATAAATCGCTGCCGCCTCAATGACGTGGCCAGCGTTATGATCAGTACCGGCATGCTTCAAGATATACTTGCCAGCAATATCGTCCCAGAATGCCCGTTCATCTTCATATAAAGTCATGATTTATCCTTGTTATTTTCAAGTTGCTCGCATCCTGCGAGCAACTTGAAATTAAGACAAAGACAAAAGCGAAACAATACTGGCAGGCAGCGCGAGTTGATTCAAAGTGAAACTAGGCGAACAGTTCGCCCTGCAGTTCGTCGAGTAATGCCTGGATCGCATCCAGCCGTTGCTGTGGGTCGTCGAGTTGCAGCAGATCGATCTTGTCCTCTTCGGCAAAAGGCAACAGATAGGCAAGCTGATTGGCCAACGACTGTTGCCCGGCGGCTTCGGTGCCCATGTTCAACGCCTCGACCATCGGGTGTTCGGCCAGCGCCTTGAGCAGCGCGACCAGGTCGGCGTCCTCGTCCTGCAACGGTTGCTCGGGCTCATCGTCCAGCCATTCGACGTCAGCGACAATCAACTGATCGCGCTGCACTTCGGTGCGCAACACCGTGAAGCGCCGTCCGCCTTGCACGCGAATGCCGAGCAAGCCGTTGTCCTGTTGCTCGAAATCGGTGATCCGCGCCTCGCAACCGACCATTGCGAAACCTTCTGGTGCCACACCGACTTCGCTGCCCTCAAGGATGCACACCACACCGAAACCGACGCCCTGCTTCATGCAGCGGCCGATCATGTCGAGGTAGCGCGCCTCGAAGATCTGCAGATCGAGGTTGCAGCCGGGGAACAGCACCGTGTTCAGCGGGAAAAGCGGCAGACTCATAGACATATCCTTACACCACCATCGACACCGCCAACGGCAGGAACACCGCCGTGGCCACGCCCATCAGACTCATTGCCAGCGCGGCGAACGCGCCGCACTCGTCGTTTTCCTGCATCGCCACCGCCGTGCCGACCGCATGCGCGGTCATGCCCAGCGCCATGCCGCGCGCTTCGGGGCTGTGCACGCCGAGGCGGGTCAGCAGCGCCGGGCCGAAGATCGCGCCAATCACCCCGGTGATCAGCACGAACACCGCGGCCAGCGCCGCCACGCCGCCGATCTGCTCGGCGACCAGCATGGCGATCGGCGAGGTCACCGATTTCGGCGCCATGGTCATCAGGATCATGTGATCGGCACCGAACCACCAGCCCAGCGCCACACCCATGCCCGTTGCGACCACCCCGCCTATCACCAGCGTAGTAAAAATCGGCCAGAACAATTGGCGGATGCGCCGCAGATTCAAATACAGCGGCACCGCCAGCGCCACCGTGGCCGGCCCGAGCAGAATGCTGAGGATCTCGGTGCTCTTGCGGTACTCCGCGTAAGTCAGGCCGCAGCCGACCAGCACACCGATCACCAACAACATGGAGACCAGCACCGGTTGCAGAAAGATCCAGCGGGTTTTCTCGAACGCCGCCAGCACCAGTTGATAGGCGCCGAGGGTGATGCCGATGCCGAACAGCGGATGATGAATCACCGACGCCCACGCGCCTTGCCAGTCAAACAGCATCAGGACTCCTCCGCCGGCGGCGCGTGACGTTTGACCAGCCGCTGCATGAGCACGCCGGCAAAGGCCATCGACAGGATCAGCGAGATCACCAGCGCGCCGACAATCGCCCAGAAATCCGCAGCAATCGCCGTGGCATACACCATCACGCCCACCGCCGGCGGCACCAGCAGCAACGGCAGATAACGCAGCAGACTGCCCGCTGCCTGATTCAGCGGCTCGCCGACTTCACCGCGAATGATCAGGAACACCAGCAACAGCAGCAGCCCGATGATCGGCCCCGGCAATATCGGCAACAGCAAATGATTGAGCGCGGTGCCAAGCAATTGGAACAGCACCAGCAGGGTCAGGCCACGTAACAACATCCGACATCTCCGTCTTACATTTTCAGCCAGCAGGGGCTCGGCATTATAAGCATGCCGGCGCTATGGACCGGCATTCGCCAAAAGCATGGTCGGTTGACCTGAGCAAATCGCCATGATGATCTACAGTGGTTCGCAGGCCGGTCAAATCCGCCCCCTGAAAAACTATAAAACCGATGAACCCAAGGAGAGTCTCAATGCCCTATGTTCCCGTTGCAGAGCTCAAAGATTATGTCGGCAAGGAACTTGGACGTTCCGAATGGCTCACCATCGATCAGGAGCGCATCAACCTGTTCGCCGAAGCCACCGGTGATTTTCAGTTCATTCACGTCGATCCGGTCAAGGCTGCGCAAACGCCGTTTGGCAGCACGATTGCCCATGGTTTCCTGTCGCTGTCGCTGATGCCGAAACTGATGGAAGACATCCTCGTGCTGCCCGAAGGCGTGAAGATGGTCGTCAACTATGGCCTGGACAGCGTGCGTTTCATCCAGCCGGTCAAGGTCAACTCGAAAGTCCGACTGAAGGTCGACATGGTCGAAGTCACCGAGAAAAAACCCGGCCAGTGGTTGCTCAAGGCTACCGCGACACTGGAGATAGAAGGCTCGGACAAACCGGCCTACATCGCCGAGCCGCTGTCACTCTGCTTCGTCTGATCATCCCGGATGCGAAGCAGCGCACGCTGTTTCGCGTCACGTCTGTATATATGCGACGCATAGCTGCGGCATACTCGGTCGCCTAATTGCCCGGATCCCGCTATGCGCTCAATCGCTCGACTTGCACCCCTTGCCCTGATCCTGATGCTCACCGCTTGCGGCGACGGCGAATCGCTGTTGCCGCCGGATGCGCGCTTGCCCGATGGCGGTCGCTATCGCGGTGAACTGGTCGACGGCTTGCTGCAAGGTCAGGGCCGCGTCGACTACCCCAACGGCAGCTGGTACGCCGGGGAGTTCGACAAGGGTCAGTGGCACGGGCAGGGCGAATGGCATGGCAGCAACGGCGAGGTCTATCGCGGCCAGTTCCAGCAAGGGCTGTTCGATGGTCAGGGCAGCCTGAGCACCAATGCCAGCAGTTACACCGGTGGCTTCAAGCAGGGCCGGCGCGATGGCGAAGGCACGCTGAAAGAAAACGGCATGACCTATCGCGGCGAGTTCAAGGCTGACCAGTATTCCGGCCTCGGCCGTCTGGAAATGGACGACGGCAGCTCCTATCAAGGCCAGTTCGCCCACGGCAAACCCAACGGCGAAGGCCAGCGCGGCGATGCCAGCGGCAATTCGTTCAGCGGGCATTTCGTCAACGGTCAACTGGAAGGCAACGGCACCTACAACAGCGCCGACGGCGATATCTACGTCGGCGGCTTCAAGAACAATCAACTGCACGGCAAGGGCCGCTACGAGAACGCCGACGGAGACGTCTGGCTCGGCCAGTTCAAGGAAGGCGCGCTGACCGGCAAGGGCGAATTGATCGGCGCGGATGGCAGCCATTACATCGGTGTGTTCAATGACTGGCGCTTCACCGGTCAGGGCCGCTTGAACCTGGCCGATGGCAGCTTCTACATCGGCGGCTTCGACAACGACAGCTATTCAGGACGCGGCACTCTGGTGCTGACCGATGGCAGCGTGCTCAGTGGCACCTGGATCAACGGCCAACGCGTGCGCGACGCCGACGGCAAATTGCTCCCCGACACCCTCGAGCTCGGTTTGCTCGCCCAGGGTCGGTTGCTGGACGACGCACTGGCGGCGATTCCCGCTTCGACTCCGGCAGTCGAGTTGTACACCCTGACCCTCGGCGGCGACGGCAAGCAAAGCGTGTTCCTGCGTGAATCAGACTATGTCGCCAACATGCTCAATACGCGCTTCGGCGCCTTCGGCCAGATTCGTCTGGTCAATCATCGCGATCATCTCGGCGACCGGCCGATGGCCACCCGGGAAAACCTGCGCCGCGCCGCGCAAGCCCTTGCCGAACGCAGCGGGCCGGAAGATCTGCTGTTCATTTATCTGACCAGCCACGGCACCGCCGAGCACGAACTGGTGCTCGATCAGCCGCGCATGGAACTGGCCGATCTGCCCGCAGATGAACTCGCCGCGGTGCTCGCGCCGCTGAAGCATCGCGACAAGGTCATCGTGATTTCTTCGTGCTATTCCGGCGGTTTCATCCCGGCGCTGAAAGGCGAACGCACGCTGATCATGACCGCCTCGCGCGCCGATCGGGTGTCGTTCGGTTGCTCGGAAGAAGCCAACTTCACCTATTTCGGCGACGCGCTGTTCGCCCAGGCGCTGAACCAGACTGATGATCTGGAACAGGCATTCAAACTGGCCAAGGCCACTGTTGCCGAACGCGAACTGGCCGACGGCTTCGAAGCCTCGGAGCCGCAGATCTGGGCGCCGAAAACCGTGCTGTCGCACTGGCAGCTGCTGCGTAAACAGCAAGCGCGCAAAGCTTTGCACAGCAGCGCATTGAACGACGCGGCGAAAAAAGGCAACTAAGCTGAACAGTATCAAGGGAGAGACACTATGTACTTGACGCCTCAGCACGTATTGCTTGCCGGAGCCACCGGACTGACCGGTGAACATCTGCTCGACCGTTTGCTCAACGAGCCAACCATTACCCGTGTCCTCGCCCCTTCACGCCGGCCGCTGGCCGAGCATCCGCACCTGGAAAATCCGGTCGGCGACCCGCAGGCGTTTCTGCCGCAGCTCAGTGGCCGGGTCGATATCGCCTACTGCTGCCTCGGCACCACGATCAAACAGGCCGGCTCCGAAGAAGCCTTTCGCGCAGTGGATCTGGACATGGTTGTGGCGTTCGCCAAGCGCGCGCGGGAGATGGGCGCGCGGCACCTGATCGTGATCAGCGCAATCGGCGCCGATCCGAACTCCTCGGTGTTCTACAACCGGGTCAAGGGTGAAATGGAACAGGCCCTGCGCGCGCAGAACTGGCCGCAGCTGACCATTTGCCGACCTTCGCTGTTACTCGGCGAACGCACCGAACCGCGTCTGGTCGAGCAACTCGCCGGGCCGTTGTCAAAGCTGATTCCGGGCAAATACCACGGCATCGAAGCGTGCCAGTTGGCCCGAGCGATGTGGCGCCTGGCGCTGGAAGAACAGGATGGGGTGCGGGTGATTGAATCCGATGAGCTGCGCAAGCTCGGCAAATAATCCATCCGCCCATGATGATCGTTCCCACGCTCTGCGTGGGAATGCAGCCATGGACGCTCTGCGTCCTAAAAAGCGTGACGCGGAGCGTCACAGGATGCGTTACCACGCAGAGCGTGGGAACGATCAGTCGCTACAATCCACAGAGGTTGTGCGCCCCCCTACAATCCACCAGTCGCTTGAAAACCTACGCCAATCACGGTGAGCAACGACAACGGCAACAACAGCGTGTCGAGCAACGCGCTGGCAGGCAGGTCCACTCCCGGATAGCTCGGCGCCTCGGCACCGAACCGGTCCATGGCGCAGCAGCCGCCGTTCAACGCATACAAATCCAGGCGCGTCCCGGCGTACACCACCGGTGCGCCGGGTTTGGCCGCATCCAGCGTGCGCACGGTAGCGCATCCAGCCAATTGCAGCGCCAGCACGAGCACCAGCAGCTTATTCATCGCTGCTCAGGTGATGCTCGCCCCAACGCGGCAGCATGTCCTGCGGGATGCCGAGCAGGTTGAGAATCCGCGCCACAACGAAGTCGATCAGATCATCGATGGTCTGCGGCTGGTGATAGAAGCCCGGCGAGGCCGGCAGAATCGTCACGCCCAGATTCGACAGCTTGAGCATGTGCTCCAGATGAATGCTCGAGTACGGCGCCTCACGCGGCACCAGAATCAACTGACGGCGCTCTTTCAGCGTAACGTCCGCCGCGCGTTCGATCAGGTTGTTGCAGGCGCCGGTGGCAATCGCCGACAGCGTGCCGGTCGAACACGGCACCACCACCATGGCTGCCGGCGCGCCGGAGCCGGAGGCTACCGGCGACATCCAGTCTTCCTTGCCATACACGCGAATCTGCCCGGCAGCGGCGCCGGTGTATTCGGTCAGAAAGGCCTGCATCATCTGCGGCTTGTTCGGCAGGGACACGTCGGTCTCGGTGGCCATTACCAGTTGCGCAGCCTTGGAGATCAGGAAGTGCACTTCGCGATCTTCGCGCACCAGGCAATCGAGCAGGCGCAAACCGTACTGCGCGCCGGAGGCGCCGGTCATCGCCAAGGTGATGCGTTCCGGACCGCCGGCCTGGGAAAAAGTGTTCATTGCAGTGCCTCGGCGAGCTTGCCGTGCAGGCCGCCGAAGCCGCCGTTGCTCATGATCACCACGTGAGTACCGGGCTGCGCCTGGCTCTTCACGCGTTCGATGATGCCTTCCAGCGAATCGCTGACGATTGACGGCACGGTGCATAACGCTGCGGTGGCGCCGAGGTCCCAACCAAGGTTGGCCGGGGCGTACCAGATCACCTGATCGGCATCGACCACGCTGTCCGGCAAACCGTCACGGTGGGCGCCGAGCTTCATCGAATTGGAGCGCGGCTCGATGATCGCAATCAGCGGCGCGTCGCCGATGCGTTTGCGCAGGCCGTCGAGGGTGGTAGCGATGGCGGTCGGGTGATGAGCGAAGTCGTCGTAAATGGTGATGCCGCGCACCTCGGCGACTTTCTCCATACGCCGTTTGACGTTCTTGAACGCGCTCAACCCGGCGATGCCCATGGACGGCACCACGCCAACGTGACGCGCTGCGGCCAGAGCAGCCAAGGCGTTGGCAACGTTGTGTTGACCGGTCAACTCCCACTCGACTGTGCCCTGGGACACGCCTTCGAACATTACTTCGAACGCCGAGCCGTCCTCGCTCAGTAGTTTGACCTGCCACTGACCGCCGGCGCCGGTGGTTTGCACCGGGGTCCAGCAACCCATCTCGATCACGCGCTGCAACGCTGGCTCGGTGGTCGGGTGGATGACCAGACCTTCGCTCGGAATGGTGCGCACCAAGTGGTGGAACTGACGTTCGATGGCCGGCAGATCAGGGAAGATGTCGGCGTGATCGAATTCAAGGTTGTTAAGGATGGCTGTGCGTGGACGGTAGTGGACGAATTTCGAGCGCTTGTCGAAGAAGGCGCTGTCGTATTCGTCAGCCTCGATCACAAAGAACGGCGTGCCGCCCAGGCGCGCCGACACCGAGAAATTCTGCGGCACGCCGCCGATGAGGAAACCCGGGCTCATGCCGGCATGCTCCAGCACCCAGGCGAGCATGCTGCTGGTGGTGGTCTTGCCGTGGGTACCGGCCACGGCCAGCACCCAGCGCCCTTGCAGCACGTGATCGGCCAGCCACTGCGGCCCCGAGACGTACGGCAGGCCTTTGTTCAGCACATATTCCACCGCCGGGTTGCCACGGGACATGGCATTACCGATCACCACCAGATCCGGCGCCGGATCGAGCTGTGCCGGGTCATAACCCTGCGTCAGCTGAATGCCCTGGGCCTCGAGCTGCGTGCTCATCGGTGGATAGACGTTGGCGTCGGAGCCGGTGACGTGATGGCCCAGCTCTTTGGCCAACACCGCCATCGAGCCCATGAAAGTCCCGCAGATACCCAGAATATGAATGTGCATAGTCGACCTCGTAAAACATGGCCGCAGGTTAGCGTAGGGAGGGGGAAATGGCACTCTTTAGCTGAGGGGCGGGCCTGTTCGACCTGATCGTTCCCACGCTCTGCGTGGGAATGCAGCACGGGACGCTCTGCGTCCCAAAGCGGACGCGGAGCGTCCGGGGAGGCGTTACCACGCGGAGCGTGGGAACGATCAGGTCGGTCAGGCAGAGCGGGCGATGCCGTGCTTGCGAAGCTTTCTGTACAGCGTATTGCGGCTGACGCCCAGCTGTTCAGCGGTATGGGTCATATGCCAGCGCGTCTGCTCCAGCGCACTGAGCAAGGCCAGTCGTTCGGCATCTTCCAATGGCTGCGCCGCCACAACCACCGGCCGCGCCTGCCGAATCATCACCGGCAAATCCTCAACGCCGACCCGGCCGCCATCACACAACGCCGCCAGCGTACGCAGGACATTGCGCAACTGCCGCACATTGCCCGGCCAGTTGAATGCCAACAACGCCTGCCGCGCCGGTTCGTCGATCAGAATCGTTTCGCCGCCGGCCTCCTCGGCCAGGAGAAAATCCAATAACTGCGATTTATCACTGCGCTCGCGCAACGCCGGCAACGCCACTTCCAGCCCGTTCAAGCGGTAATACAGGTCTTCACGGAAACTGCCGTCCTCGACCCGCTCGAGCAAATTGCGGTGCGTCGCACTGATGATGCGCACGTCTACCGCTTGCGGCTCGCCGCCAATCGGCACCACTTGCCGATCTTCCAGCACACGCAGCAAGCGCGTTTGCAACGCCAGTGGCATGTCGCCGATTTCGTCGAGGAACAAGGTGCCGCCATCGGCCTGTTGCAGCTTGCCGCGCATGCCGTCCTTGCGCGCGCCGGTGAAGCTGCCGCCGCGATAGCCGAACAGTTCGCTCTCGATCAGGCTTTCCGGAATGGCCGCGCAATTGAGTGCGACGAAAGCATTGCCGCAGCGCTGGCTGGCCTGGTGCACAGCCTTGGCGAACGCTTCCTTGCCCGAGCCGGTTTCGCCGTTGATCAACAGCGGCACGTCGCGCTCGAACACGCGCAGGGCTTTGCGAAATTCCGCCTGCAACGCTTCATCGCCGAGGCAAATGCCGGACAGGCGTGGCGCTGGAGCAGCGATTGGCGCTGGAACAATGGCAGTAGGCTTGCGCGATTCGCCGCGCAACACGGCAAACAGATGCCGGCCATCACGGGTGCGCAGCGGCCAACTGGCGCTGGCGTTGGCACTCGCGCGACCAAGCAGGTCATCCAGCGAACAATCGAAAAACGCTTCCACCGGTTTACCGAGCAAACCACCGCGAATATGCCCGAGCAGGTTCAGGGCGCTCTGGTTGACTGCGCTGATCCGCCCTTCGCCGTCAAACGCCAGCAGCCCTTCACTGAACAGGCCGACGGACTCGGCCTGCAGATGGAAACGCAGCAACCACTGATTGTCGAAACAGCGCAGGAAGTAGCAGCTCTCGATCATCTTCGCCGACAGATTGACCAGCGCCATGGTGTGGAACTGGCTCTGCCGCGAGACGTCCGGCCGCGCCGAAGACACATCAAGTACCGCCAGCAATTCACCGTGCGGATCGAACACCGGGCTCGCCGAACAGGTCAGCCCGGTGTGGCGGCCGCGAAAGTGTTCGTCCTGGTGAATGGTCAGCGGCTGACGCTCGACCAGGCAGGTACCGATGCCGTTGGTGCCTTCGCAGGCTTCGCTCCAGTCGGCGCCGAGCCAGAGACCGGCGCGCTCGAAAATCTTCCGTTCGGCCGGCGCGGTCACGCAATTGAGGATCACACCGCGCGCGTCAGTCAGCAGCACCGCATGGCCGGCGCCGGAGAGTTGCTGATGCAGGCTGCTCATCTCGGTGCCGGCAATTTGCAGCACTTGCTGCAGACGTTCGCGACTTTCCAGCACCCGGCCATGCTCGAGCACGGTCGGCGCCATGGTCACAGAAGGATCGAGGTTATAGTCCTCAAGGCAACGCAGCCACGAACGGGCGATCGACGGATCGGCGCCGGGGCCGTGCAGGTGCGGTTTGCCCTGGGTGACGGTGAGAACCTGACGGGCATGGCGACTCAAATGGTTGTCGTGCATTTCTTATTGTTCTCCCCGGGGCGCGATGGCCCAAAGCATGAGGTGACGCCCAGCATCCTCCAGCGGCTCCGGCAATGCAATGCTGGCAAGACCGCCCGGTCACGGACTGTGCCGCAAGCGGTACAAACTGTCACCCGTGCTGTACCGAAACCGTCACGGCGCCACTCCATTCGTCCGAGACAAACCGGCCAAGCCCTTGATTTGCCTGACCTGCACGGCAGTGGCCCGAGCCTTGCTCTACGCTTATAGCAAGCGCACTTGCGCGTTTCTCTAATAAGTACAAAGCCAAGGAGAACATCATCATGCGTTACGCCCACCCCGGTACTGACGGCGCCAAAGTCTCGTTCAAGAGCAAGTACGGCAACTACATCGGCGGCGAGTTCGTCGCGCCGGTCAAAGGTCAGTACTTCACCAATACCTCGCCAGTCAATGGCCAGCCAATTGCCGAATTCCCCCGCTCCACCGCCGAAGACATCGACAAGGCGCTGGATGCTGCCCACGCCGCCGCCGATGCGTGGGGCGCCACTTCGGTGCAGGCGCGCTCACTGATCCTGCTGAAAATCGCCGACCGCATCGAAGAAAACCTCGAACTGCTGGCGATCACCGAAACCTGGGACAACGGCAAAGCCATCCGTGAAACCCTCAACGCCGACATCCCGCTCGCCGCTGACCATTTCCGTTATTTCGCCGGTTGCCTGCGCGCTCAGGAAGGCAGCGCTGCGGAAATCGACGGCAACACCGTGGCCTACCACATTCATGAACCGCTGGGCGTGGTCGGCCAGATCATTCCGTGGAACTTCCCGCTGCTGATGGCCGCGTGGAAACTCGCGCCAGCGCTGGCCGCCGGTAACTGCGTGGTGCTCAAGCCTGCCGAGCAAACCCCGCTGGGCATCTGCGTGCTGATGGAACTGATCGGCGACCTGCTGCCACCGGGGGTGCTCAACGTCGTGCAGGGCTTCGGCAAAGAAGCCGGCGAAGCCTTGGCGACCAGCAAGCGCATCGCCAAGATCGCCTTCACCGGCTCGACCCCGGTCGGCTCGCACATCATGAAATGCGCGGCGGAAAACATCATCCCATCCACCGTGGAACTGGGCGGCAAGTCGCCGAACATCTTCTTCGAAGACATCATGCAGGCTGAGCCGAGCTTCATCGAGAAAGCCGCTGAAGGTCTGGTACTGGCGTTCTTCAACCAGGGCGAAGTGTGCACCTGCCCATCGCGCGCACTGGTACAGGAGTCGATCTACGACGAATTCATGCAGGCCGTGATGAAGAAAGTCAGCCAGATCAAACGCGGCGACCCGCTGGACACCGACACCATGGTCGGCGCTCAGGCGTCGGAGCAGCAATTCGACAAGATCCTCTCGTACCTGGAAATCGCCAAGGGCGAAGGCGCGGAACTGTTGACCGGCGGCAAGGTGGAAAAACTCGAGGGCAGCCTGGCCACCGGTTATTACATCCAGCCGACCCTGCTCAAGGGCACCAACAAGATGCGCGTGTTCCAGGAAGAAATCTTCGGCCCGGTGGTGAGCATCACCACCTTCAAGGACGAAGCCGAAGCCCTGGCGATTGCCAACGACACCGAGTTCGGCCTCGGCGCCGGCCTGTGGACCCGCGACATCAACCGCGCCTACCGCATGGGCCGGGCGATCAAGGCCGGTCGCGTGTGGACCAACTGCTACCACCTGTATCCGGCGCATGCCGCATTCGGCGGTTACAAGAAGTCCGGCGTCGGGCGCGAAACCCACAAAATGATGCTCGACCATTACCAGCAGACCAAGAACCTGCTGGTGAGCTACGACATCAATCCGTTGGGATTCTTCTGATCCTGCGATGCCGATCGTTCCCACGCTCCGCGTGGGAATGCCTCAACGGACGCTCCGCGTTCGGTTTCGAAGGGACGCGGAGCGTCCCGGGCTGCATTCCCACGCAGAGCGTGGGAACGATCAAGTTCCTGGCTGTAGCCGGGCCAATAAAACAATAAAAATGGTGAACCCTATGCCAAGCGAATCCCCGGCTGGCGCTCCGGCGACCGGCTCCTCCGTCGACTTCGAAAAAGTCGGCTCCGATTATTTCCAACAACGCGAACTGAAAAAAGGCGCCGCCGGCTGGGTGCTGCTGGTGGGCCTCGGCGTCGCTTATGTGATTTCCGGCGACTACGCCGGCTGGAATTTCGGCCTCGCCCAGGGTGGCTGGGGCGGCATGTTTCTCGCCACGCTGCTGATGGCGACCATGTACCTGTGCATGTGCTTTTCCCTGGCCGAATTGTCCTCGATGATTCCCACCGCTGGCGGCGGCTACGGTTTCGCCCGCAGTGCTTTCGGACCGTGGGGCGGGTTTCTCACCGGCACCGCGATCCTCATCGAGTACGCCATCGCCCCCGCTGCCATCGCGGTGTTCATCGGTGCCTACTGCGAGTCGCTGTTCGGTATTGGCGGCTGGATGATCTACCTGGCGTTCTACATCATCTTCATCGCCATCCACATTTTCGGGGTTGGCGAAGCGCTCAAGCTGATGTTCATCATTACCGCCGTCGCCGCGCTGGCGCTGGGGGTGTTTCTGGTGGCGATGGTGCCGCACTTCGACGTCGCCAATCTGCTCGACATCCCGGTGACCACTGCGGTCGGCGCCAGTCCGTTTCTGCCGTTCGGCTACGTCGGCGTGTGGGCGGCGATTCCCTATGCGATCTGGTTTTTCCTTGCCGTTGAAGGCGTGCCATTGGCCGCAGAAGAAACCAAAAACCCCAAGCGCGATCTGCCGCGTGGCCTGATCGGGGCAATGCTGGTGCTGCTGATGTTCGCCCTGCTGATTCTGATCGTCGGCCCCGGCGGCGCTGGTGCGAATTCGCTGCTGACGTCAGGTAATCCACTGGTCGAAGCGCTGAGCAAGGCCTACGGTGGCTCGACCTGGATGGGCAGCTTCGTCAACCTTGTCGGTCTGGCGGGGCTGATTGCCAGTTTCTTCTCGATCATCTACGCCTACTCGCGGCAGATCTTCGCGCTGTCGCGGGCCGGTTACCTGCCGCGCAAACTGTCGCAGACCAACAAAAGCAAGGCGCCGGTGCTGGCCCTGGTGATTCCCGGCATCATCGGCTTTGGTCTGTCGCTGACCGGCCAGGGCGACCTGCTGATTCTGGTCGCGGTGTTCGGCGCTACCATTTCCTATGTGCTGATGATGGCCGCGCACATCACCCTGCGCATCCGTCGCCCCAAAATGGACCGGCCGTACCGCACGCCGGGTGGCATTTTCACCTCGGGTGTGGCGCTGGTATTGGCATGCATCGCCGTGGTGGCGGGCTTCCTCGTCGATCCACGGGTGGTGATCGGCGCGGCGATCATCTATGGAGTGTTAATTGCTTACTTTGCTTTCTACAGTCGGCATCACTTGGTAGCGGGCACGCCGGAAGAAGAATTCGCGGCGATTCAAAAAGCTGAACAAGCCCTGCACTGATTGTCGAAAACCACGGCGCAGACGCATTCTGCGCCGTCACGGAGAACGCTGAATGGCCAGTTTTGCTCACACGGTCGGCGCGCAGACTTACCGCTTCGACAGCCTCAAAGACGTCATGGCCAAGGCCAGCCCCGCCCGCTCGGGGGATTTTCTCGCCGAGATCGCCGCGCTCAACGACGGCGAACGGGTGGCCGCGCAAATGGCCCTGGCGGACATCCCGCTCACCCACTTCCTGCAGGAAGCGCTGATTCCCTACGAAGCCGATGAAGTCACCCGGCTGATCATCGACACCCACGACAAGCAAGCCTTCGCCGTGGTCAGCCACCTCACCGTTGGCGGCTTTCGCGACTGGCTGCTCAGTGATGCGGCGGACGAAACCAGCCTGCGCGCCCTCGCCCCCGGCCTGACCCCGGAAATGGTCGCCGCCGTGTCGAAGATCATGCGCGTGCAGGATCTGGTGCTGGTCGCGCAGAAAATCCGCGTGGTCACCCAATTTCGCGGCACCCTCGGTTTGCGCGGGCGCCTGTCGACCCGCCTGCAACCCAACCACCCGACCGACGAGCCGTCCGGCATTGCCGCGAGCATTCTCGACGGCCTGCTCTACGGCAACGGCGATGCGATGATCGGGGTCAACCCGGCCACTGACAGCATCGCTTCGATCTGCGCGATGCTGGAGATGCTCGACGCGATCATCCAGCGCTACGACATCCCGACCCAGGCCTGCGTGCTGACCCACGTCACAACTTCGATCGAGGCGATCAACCGTGGCGTGCCGCTGGATCTGGTGTTCCAGTCGATTGCCGGCACTGAGGCAGCCAATGCCAGTTTCGGCATCAACCTCAACGTGTTGCAGGAAGGTTATGACGCCGGGCTCAGTCTCAAGCGCGGTACCCTCGGGCAGAACCTGATGTATTTCGAAACCGGTCAGGGCAGCGCGCTGTCGGCCAACGCCCACCACGGCCTCGATCAACAGACCTGCGAGACAAGGGCCTACGCCGTGGCGCGACATTTCAAGCCGTTCCTGGTGAACACCGTCGTAGGATTTATCGGCCCGGAGTACCTCTACAACGGCAAGCAGATCATCCGCGCCGGCCTTGAAGATCACTTCTGCGGCAAGCTGCTCGGTGTGCCGATGGGCTGCGACATCTGCTACACCAACCACGCCGAAGCCGATCAGGACGACATGGACACCCTGCTGACGTTGCTCGGCGTCGCCGGGATCAACTTCATCATGGGCATCCCCGGCTCCGACGACATCATGCTCAATTACCAGACCACTTCGTTTCACGACGCTTTGTACGCCCGCCAGACCCTGGGCCTGAAACCGGCGCCGGAGTTCGAGCAGTGGCTGGCCAACATGGGCATCTTCACCCAGGCGGACGGCAAGGTTCGCTTCGGCAACAACCTGCCGCCGGCGTTCCGCCAGGCTTTGGCGCACTTGGGATGAGTCTTATGGAAAAACCACCGGTCGATCCGCAAAACCCGTGGCTGGAACTGCGCCGCCTGACCCCGGCGCGCATCGCCCTGGGCCGCACCGGCACCAGTCTGCCGACGCGGGCGCAGCTGGATTTTCAGTTTGCCCACGCCCAGGCCCGCGATGCCGTGCACCTGGCCTTCGATCACAGCGAAATCAGCGCACAACTGAGCGAGCGCGGGCGGGAAACCCTGGCGCTGCA
Source organism: Pseudomonas sp. Sample_21 (assembly GCF_004307525.1). Lineage (NCBI taxonomy): Bacteria > Pseudomonadati > Pseudomonadota > Gammaproteobacteria > Pseudomonadales > Pseudomonadaceae > Pseudomonas > Pseudomonas sp. Sample_21. Next base: position 47,605 of record NZ_RCNZ01000107.1, read on the forward strand.
AAGTGCCGCGCCGGACCGACACACCTATCTGCAACGCCCGGACCTGGGGCGCAAGCTCAGCGATGAATCGGCGCAGACCTTGCGCGACTACGCCAGCCAACATCCGGGCGGCGTCGATCTGGTGATGGTCGTCGCTGATGGCCTGTCGGCACTGGCGGTGCATCGCCACACCCTGCCGTTCCTGACGCGCCTGGAAGAGCAGATGAGCGGCGACGGCTGGTCCGTGGCACCGGTGGTGCTGGTCGAGCAGGGCCGAGTGGCCATCGGAGACGAAATCGGCCAACTGCTCGGGGCGAAAATGGTGGTGATGCTGATCGGCGAGCGTCCGGGCCTGAGTTCGCCGGACAGCCTCGGGCTGTATTTCACCTACGCGCCGAAGGTCGGCCTCACCGACGCCTATCGCAATTGCATTTCCAATGTTCGGCTTGAAGGTTTGAGCTACGGCATGGCGGCGCATCGCTTGCTGTATCTGATGCGCGAGGCCTGTCGGCGGCAGCTGTCGGGGGTCAACCTGAAGGATGAAGCTCAGCTGCACACATTGGAGGCGGACGACGCTGTCGACATGAAAGGCAACTTCCTGCTCGATCCACCGCCAGCCTGAACCGTTTCCGCATTGCCTTTCTGCGCTGCTTTCAGGCAGGATCGACGCACGGCCGCCCGGGTTTCCCATCGCCGTCAGAGCAGTTGAAGACAGCCACTTGAAGACGAGACCTATCATGCGGATTATTCAAGCGACCCTCGAACATCTGGATTTGCTGACTCCTTTGTTCGTCAAATATCGCGAGTTCTACGGCTCCCTGCCTTACCCGGATTCCTCCCGCGCGTTCCTCGAAAAACGCCTGCGCCGCAAAGAGTCGGTGATCTATCTGGCCCTGGCCGACGATGACGACAAGAAACTCATGGGCTTCTGCCAGCTCTATCCGAGCTTTTCGTCGCTGTCGCTCAAACGCGTGTGGATTCTCAACGATATCTACGTTGCCGAAGATGCGCGCCGGCAACTGGTCGCCGACAACCTGATCCGCACTGCGAAGAAAATGGCCAAGGAAACCCAGGCCGTGCGCATGCGCGTCTCGACCAGCGCGAACAACGAAGTGGCGCAGAAAACCTACGAATCGATCGGCTTCAAGGAAGACACGGAGTTCAAGAACTACGTACTGCCGATCAGCGACGAGCTCTGACTCCAACGGCTTCGGTGACGAGGGAGTTCGCTCCCTCGTCACGGCCGCCCCTTCCCTGACAATTGCTCACTTCGCGACACTCCCCGCTACAAAACCGGCGCGCTTTTCAGCGGTCAGACCGTATAATCCCGATCTTTCCGGCTTGTAAGAAAAACTACACCCCGCTGTAGGCTTACACGAAGTCATCCGCACAGGCCTGCCGAGTCGGGCCGTCATACAGGTGCCCCCATGGATTTCAACCCGCTCGACCTTATCCTGCATCTCGATGTGTATCTCGATTTGCTGGTGAACAACTATGGGCCATGGATCTACGCCATCCTGTTTCTGGTGATCTTCTGTGAAACCGGGCTGGTGGTGATGCCGTTCCTGCCGGGCGACTCGCTGCTGTTCATCGCTGGCGCAGTGGCAGCCGGCGGTGGCATGGATCCGGTGCTGCTCGGCGGCCTGCTGATGCTGGCGGCGATCATGGGCGACAGTACCAACTACGTGATCGGACGCACGGCCGGGGAGAAGCTGTTCAGCAACCCGAACTCGAAAATCTTCCGTCGCGACTACCTGCAAAAAACCCACGACTTCTACGACAAGCACGGCGGCAAGACCGTGACCATGGCGCGTTTCCTGCCGATCATCCGCACCTTCGCGCCGTTCGTCGCGGGCGTGGCGCGGATGCCGTACCCGCGTTTCTTCGGCTTCAGCGTGCTCGGCACCATCCTCTGGGTCGGCGGTCTGGTCACTCTGGGTTACTTCTTCGGCAACGTGCCGTTCATCAAGAAAAACCTCTCGTTACTGGTGGTGGCAATCATCCTGCTGTCGCTGGTGCCGATGATCATCGGCGTGGTGCGCAGCCGGTTCGGCGGCACCAAAGTGCAATCGCACTGAACCGATGTGGTCACTGAGCGCTTGGCGACGCCGGCGCCTCCTGGCCAGGCACCCGATTGCCGACGACCTGTGGCAACGGGTGCGCCATCAACTCTCCTTCCTCGATGGCATCAGCGCTGCTGAAGACCAGTGGTTGCGCGAGGCCTGCGTGCTGTTTCTCGACGACAAACACCTGACCGCCCTGCCCGGTGTCGAACTGCATCAGGAACAACGCCTGCTGCTCGCCGCGCAAGCACAGTTGCCGCTGCTGCATCTCGGTGATCTGAACTGGTACCAGGGTTTCCACGAGATCGTGCTGTACCCGGATGACTTTCTCAGCCCGCAACGTCATCGCGATGCCAGCGGCGTCGAGCATGAGTGGGACGGCGAACACAGCGGCGAAGCCTGGCAACAGGGGCCGGTGATTCTCGCCTGGCCCGGCGTACAGGCCAGCGGTGGCTGGGAAGGCTACAACCTGGTGATCCACGAACTGGCGCACAAGCTCGATATGCTCAACGGCGACGCCAACGGCCTGCCGCCACTGCACACCGACATGCGCGTCAGCGACTGGGCTGAAGTGATGCAGGCCGCCTACGACGACCTCAACCGCCAGCTCGACCACGATCCCGACGCCGAAACCGCCATCGATCCCTACGCCGCCGAGAACCCGGCCGAGTTCTTCGCCGTCACCAGCGAATACTTCTTCAGCGCCCCGGATCTGCTCCACGAGGCTTATCCACAGGTCTACTTGCAACTGCAGCTTTTCTACCGGCAGGATCCGTTGGGCAGACTGCGGCAACTTCAGGCCACAGACCCGGTCTATCAGGCGCACGACTAAGCTCTGCACGACTTCTGGTACGTGGCGTCGACGTAGGAATGTGCCTATAATCGCCGCCACTTTTTGGTCAATCCGGCCAAGTGTTTTTGGTCAACTACGGGGGCAACGCCCAATGAGCTACAGCAAGATTCCGGCTGGCAAAGACCTGCCGAACGACATCTACGTCGCGATCGAGATCCCGGCCAACCACGCGCCGATCAAATACGAAATCGACAAAGACAGCGATTGCCTGTTCGTTGACCGTTTCATGGCCACCCCAATGTTCTACCCGGCCAACTACGGTTACATCCCGAACACCCTGGCTGACGACGGTGATCCCCTCGACGTGCTGGTCGTGACCCCTTACCCGGTAGCGCCAGGCTCGGTAATCCGCGCCCGTCCGGTCGGCATCCTGAACATGACCGACGACGGCGGCGGCGATGCCAAAGTCATCGCCGTGCCACACGACAAACTGTCGCAGCTGTACGTCGATGTGAAGGAATACACCGACCTGCCACCTCTGCTGATCCAGCAGATCGAGCACTTCTTCGCGAACTACAAGGATCTCGAGAAGGGCAAGTGGGTCAAGATCGAAGGCTGGGCCGGCGCAGACGCCGCCCGCGAAGCGATCACCAAGTCGGTTGCCGCCTACAAGGGCTAAGCAATTGCGCTTTGCGTGACGCTTGAAAAAAACCCCGGATTTCCGGGGTTTTTTGTTATTGGCGTCTGCATAATCGACTCGGTTGTTCAGGTCGATGTAACTCGAAATACACCTTGGTCGGCCCCCTCTCCCTCCGGGAGAGGGTTGGGGTGAGGGGCTCTTGAAAAAGCCCGACTAAACAAATCGTTTAAATTCCTACATGCAGTTTTAATCTGTTTAATTTCCCACAAGTACGTCTTACATCCCGTCGCAAAATACAGGCTTTTTTTGAACGCCCGGTTTATTCAAACCGCTATAGTCCGGCCGTAGACTCCGTGTTTATGAGAAAGAACACTAGCGGTCCACGATTCAAGGCACTCCTGGAAGCAGCGAACATCAGCACCACGGATTTCGCAAGGTTCTGGGGCACGGAAGCCCAAAACGTTCATAACTGGTACACCCGGGGCGTCCCGGCGTATCGCATGGAAGAAGTCTCACGCCTGTTGTCGGTCAATAGTGAATGGCTGAAAACCGGGGAAGGCGTCAAGGAGGTCGCGCGCCTGCACCCACCCGCCAGCAACGGCGACACGTTCGATGCCCAGTCCATCTGCGGCGTCTACACCGTCATCAACCCCAGCGACATTGACTTGGCATTTTTCAAGGAAACCCCGATCGCCAACGGCGACGGCAAAACCCACGTCATCCTCGACCCCGACCAATCCCTGCGCCTGCCCCGCGCCCACCTCGATCAACTCGACATCCAGCACGCCAACGCCATCTGCGCGCACATGATCGGCAACAGCATGGCCGATCGCATCGAAGACGGCTCCATCGTCGCCATCGACCGCGGTCTGACCCAGGTCGTCGACGGCGAAATCTACGCCGTAGAGCACGACGGCATGCTGCGCATCAAATACCTGCACCGCATGCCCGGCAACGGCTTGCGCATGCGCAGCCACAACAGCGCCGAATACCCCGACGAGGTCTTCCGGCCGGCGCAGATCGAAGAGCAGCGGATTCACATTCTTGGCTGGGTGTTCTGGTGGTCGACACTGGGCAAGCGCCGGCCGGTGGTGCCGTTTCTATGACAGTTCATTCGAACCTGTGGTAGCGGGCTTGCCCGCGAATAGGCCCTGACAACCGGTACAAATCCCGAGTTTGTAGCGCTTCAGTCGCTCTAAACCGCACTCGAGGCTGGGAATCCAGAGCAAAACTCAGTATCCTGCGCCCCACATTCGCGCATCGACCCGCCCAGCGGCTCGGATGACGCCCGACGCGGCAGACCAACGTCTGACCAAGTCCCACAGCCGGACGCAGATCCGGATGTACGTTTTGAAGGCTGGCGCGGTTTACCAAAAATAAACCAAGCCAGTCCCCGAGAAGCCGGCCACAAGCCGGCTTTTTAATGCCTGCAAAAAGGCTACGCCTCTCGCTTGGAAGGAATCGAACAAGCTGGGCACCACTGTTCCGAAACGCTTCACAAGGAAGTTAAAACGTGCGATTCGCCCCTCGTTTCACACTGCTTGGACCGGTCATCCTGATCGCTGCGATGAGTTTTTATCTCTCAGGCTGCGTCGGTGCCATCGTGGCTTTGCCTGAGAAAACCACACTCAGAACTGACGAGTACAAAGCTCTAAGTGCTCGTTCGCTCACGCCAGCGATTACCCGAACCGCGCAATCAGCGCCTACCCGTGAATGGTGTGGCATCACGGTTTGGGCGTTGATCATTCCTGTTCCGCTGAAATTGCCCGTGTGTACGTCGTATTCCGAGCAGTCCTTTGGCAGTGACGAGTCCGGCAATGAAATTGTTTTGCTCTATTCAAAACAAACGGTGCCGTCGCCGTTCTACGCCTGCGGGCCGTTCATGATGCTGGGCCCGATTGTGCATGGTTATCAGGGCAACGCGCTTTGCGGCGTTTTTCCTGATTAGCCGGATTCACGGATAACTGAACGACTTCACCAACGTCAGCTCCCCCGCCGTCCGCATCGGCACTACAAACGTTTCCATCTTCTCGCTCGGCGTGCCTTCTTCAGTAATCACCGTCACCTGCGCCGTGGTCAGCGCCTGCACCGCTTCATCCCCACCTTCGTCATCTCCGCGATACCCGCCGCCGTAATAATTCACATAGACCAGATATTGCCCTTTGATCGGCGCGGGCATGGCGGCGATTTCCGGGCCGTAGCCGGTGGTGACGTCGACGTCGAGGGCGGCGCCGTTGGCGGCGCTGCGGTTGCCGTACCAGATGTGGGCGCCGTCGGGGGTGATCAGGTGCAGGTCGAGGTCGGTGCCGTCGCTGTCCCAGGCCAGCAGCACGCGCAATTTGGCCGGGGTGGCGCCGCCGCGGGCGTTGAGGAATTGCGTGCGGTGGCGTTGCTGGCCGTCGGCGCTGCGCACTTCGACGCTGTTGCTGCCGTTGGGGAAGGAGAACGGGCGATCGAAGCCGCCGGCGGGGTCGATTTTCAGCGGCATGCTGACGCCGTTGACGATCAGGCGGCCGGGTTCGTTGTTCTTCGGCACGGCTTTGATCTGGCCGCTGATTCTGGCGGTATTGGCCTGGCCAAGCGGTGTGTTGACCGACGAGGCCGGGTAGTTGACGGTCTGGCGAAAGCTCTCGCCCTCGCCTTGCGGAGCGCCGCTGCGCCAGCCGCCCACCGGGGTGTCGATTTTGACGCCATCGGCGGCGAACGCTTGCGGCAGTACGTTGAGGGCACAGAGCAGCAGCAAGACCTGTGGATAACGGAGTGTCATGGTCTATTCCAGCAAAAGGTGACGGGCGAGCCCTTCGATGTAGGTTTCATCCTGGCCGTTGGGGTGTGCTTCGAAGGCCAGGTGCAGATATTCATGAGTCAGGTCGAGGCGATCCTGCAGGGTCAGTACGCCGCGCACGTAAATGCGCTGGCGTTCGCGGTCGACGAAGGGTCGGCCGAAGGCGAGTTTGCATACGGCGAAAGTGCTGACTTCGTTGTAGCCGGTTTCGCTTTCAAGCCTCGGACGCCAGCCGCGTCGCTGCTTTTGCAGCCAGTCTTGCGCGGCGGGCAATGCTTCGCAGGAGGCGACCGGGTTGTCCCAACGGCTGAGGCTGGCGCGTGGATAGGCGTGCAGCAGAATCGCGTCGTAACGTTGGCCGGCGTTCGCTTGCTCGACGGCTTGCTGCCAGGCGAGTTTGTCCGGGCCGGGCTGGTCGGAGTGATAGGTGACGGTGCTGCCGGCCAGTACCAGGTCCGCCGTCCACGCCGCGATGTTGCGTGACTCGGCCGAGGCTGGACGCGGGGCGACGCGCTGGCGATTGCTGCTGTCGTCGATGCTCAGGCAGTCGCCGTTGCGCGTGGCGTTTTGCAGCAGATAAGTGCGGATCGCTACGGCCAGCGCCTTGGCGGCTTCGGCAGGTTCAGGTTTGGCTTCGCGCTCAAGGACACGGGCGACATATTCTTCGCGATCAAGCCTTGCGACGAGTTTGTCGTTAAGCAGAAACAATTCGCCGTCGCTGTGGATGTCCAGCGCATTGCCGTTGGCGAATTCGACGCGGTAGTCGCCGCGCAATGGCCCGGACGGGGCGACACGGTCACCTGACAAAACCTTGGAAACCGGATATTTCGAAAACAGCCTGACTTCCACGCAACGCCCCGTGTCCGCTGGCCACGCCGTCGGCAACACGCTGGCCAGCGCCTGACCGTAGTGACGCAGAACCATTTGACTGGTACCGCGCCCACCCGCCCAGATCGGTGCGCCGTCGGCGCTCCAGCCGGCGAATCCACCTTGCCGCGATTGTGCATCCTGGTCGCCGAGCCAGCTCCAGGTCTTCACCCGCAGGCGTCCGCCCAACTCGCCGACAACATTGCCGTCCGCCGCGTTCAGCACGACATCGAGCAGCACGCGGCGCATCTGTTCCTGCGCTGGCAGCAACGCCAGAACGCTCAATAACTCGGCAACCGAAACCCTTGTTGCCGGTTGCACGGCTGGCAAATCCAGCAACCACGTCGGCGCTTGCCGCGCCTGCCAATACGCTCGCCAATCCGTCGCTGCAATGCCCAACCGCGCCGGTTCGAAATACAGACCGCAGGATTTCACCAGCGCCTGATCCCGCTCTATCCTGCCGCCCGCCGAGCAGCAATAAACTTCTTCTTTGGACTGCCCGCGACATTCATACGCCGGTTCCTGTGCACCGGTATCCACCAGCCACGCGTAGACGAACAACTTCCACAGACTGCCCAGCGGCGCATCCAGCGACGCTGGCAACGGTTCCCGCTTGATCAGTTGCGTCTGACTCAACGACAACAACTCACCCTGATAGGCCACGCGCAACGGCTCATCCTGCGCTGTCGCCAGCGCAGGCATCACACTCATCAGCAGCCACAACAGCGGCCGGCGCATGTCAGTTGACCGTGACCTGACCGAGGGCGGCTTTCGCCTCCTGGGCCTGATGTTGCGGTGCATACACTTGCTTGAAGCGTACCGGCGGCAGGTTGAACTGGCCCTTCTGCGAGAATCGCACCAGATGACGCAGGCGCAACTCGCCACTAAGCGCGTCGACCGGCACCGCGTATGCCAGTTGTCCCGGTTCGAAACGCGCCTTCTCCAGCGCGGTCGGTTCGGTGCCATCCTTGCCCTGCAACTTGATGCCCCACGTCGTGCGCTCGACATCCGCGCCCGGTGGCAGCGGCACTTCAAGCATGCCGTAGCGCAGCGGTTTCGGTGCCTTGCTGGTGAGGATCACCTCGTCCAGGTACAGGCTGTCGCTGGACAACGGTTTAGTGCCGACCGGCTCGAGTTTGAAGGTGAACGCTTCGTCGCCCGGCACCAGACGCGACAGGCGCCGGGTGATGGTCACGGCCATTGGATCGACCTGCGGCTGTTGAGTCTGGAAGCTCAGCGCTGCACGCAGCGGTCGCTCTTGCGTGCCGGACACGCTCAGCACGCTCGGCAGCGGCGCCGCGCCCTGCCATGTCCAGTACATCTCGCCGCTGGCGCCGTAGTTTTTCTTCCAGCCCTCACCCGGCATCAGCGCGATGGTCGGCGAAGCCTGAGCGATGCTGCGTTGCAGCCAGGTCAGCGCCAGTGCACGTTCCAGCGTCGATTGCTGCGGCAACAGGCGTTGCAACAACGCCGTCGCACGGGCCTGATCAAACGGTTGCAGCGACAGGTTCAGTGCTTCGACGAAGGGCTGCGAGCTGACCGCCAGACGTTGTTGCGCTGCGCCCAGTTGACGATTGAATGCCTCCGGCAAAGCAACTTTCACCTGCGAGGCCAACGATGCAGTGAGTACCCGTGCCGTCGCCAGACCAAGTGCCGAATCCGGGTCGTTCATTACCAGACTGTCCTGGCCGTCGTCGAGCAAGGTTTCGGCAGCGCCTTCACCGGCCTTGGCCAGATCGTCGATCAAACCGCTGAGCAGCGTGTTCACTGGCAGCTGCATCTGTTTGGCGAACGACAGAATCAGCGCCCGTTGCAGCAATGGTGTATTCGGCGCTTGCTTGGCATAGACCTCCAGCACTCGCTGCCAGTGCTCCGGCGGCAGGGTCAGCTCGAGTACGCGGCTGGCGTTCCAGTCGGCGTAATAGGCATAGGCGGTGAGAAATGCATCCGGCTCGCCGTCGTAGCCCCACCAGGTGAAGCTCGCCGACGGCCCGGCCACTTGCACCAGGCGCAGGCGGCTGTTCTGCATGATCAGGCGCAAGCGATCGCGAATCTGCGGGTTCGAAGCCAGCGATGGATAGGCGATGCTCAACGGCAGCAAGCGACTGGCCGTCTGCTCGACGCCGCCGTACGGGTAGCCGAGCAGATCATCGAGGGCGGAACGGAACAGCGCTTGCGGACTGTCATCCAGACGCAGGCGAATATCCGTGGCATCCGCCGGCAAACTCAACGGCGTATCGCCGCTGACCACGTCGAGGCTTTGGGTCTGGGTGACCTGCCAGCCTTCACCGGTGGCACTCAAGCGCACAGCCAGCGCATCGGCGACTTTGCCGTCCTGCACCAGCTCCGCCGTCCACTCGCCAGAGGCCAAAGCGAACGCCGGCAGTGGCAGGTAATTGATGCCGCTGTTCAGGGTCACCGGCAGACGTTGTTCGTTACGGGCATAGTGAGCCACCAGTTCAGCCTTGACCGGTTTCTCCGCCTGACTGAAAGCAAACACACCCAGTTGCGGCTGATCGCCCTTGCGGAATCTGCTCGGCCCGCTCCATTTCAGGTACAGCGGTTTTTCCGAACGTACAAACTGCTTCTTCTGCCCGACCTGACCGTCATCGGCAATCGCCCGCGCGGTGATGCGCCAGCGGGTCAGCGAGTCCGGCATCTTGAAGGTGAAGCGGGTTTTGCCGTCGGCGCCAGTCAACAACTCCGGCTGCCATGCAGCGGTGTCGACGTCTTCACGGCGCGGACGCTCAAGCACTTTCACGCCGCGCTCGCTGCGATTGGCCTTGCCCGGTGCGCCGGGGCTGCCCGGCAAGGCCACGTCGTAGCTGATGAACGACAGGCTGGCACTGGTGCGCACGTTGTTGCGCCGTGGGTGATAGAAGAACTGGTCGATGGTCGGCGCGACTTCCGGTTGCAGCGCGTAGACCATTTCGTCGACCACGCTGACCGTCAGATGCGCCGGAACCGCTTTGCCGGCGAACTGCGTGGTCAGGTCGACCGTGACCGTATCGCCCGGCAGATACACCGCTTTGTCGGTGCTGATCGCCACGTCGATTTGCGGCGCGACCACTTTGATCCCGGCGTTCTGGAAGCTGTACTGACCGCCCTTGGTGTAGAGCACGGAGAAGGTCAGGTTCGGCGCGAAGTTATCCTTCACCGCAATGCGCGCGCGGTATTGGGTGTCGCTGAGTTTTTCCAGCGTCAACCAGTCAGCGCCCTTGGCCAGCAGCGCAGTGGCCTCGACCTTGTCGCGCTCCAGCGACAGCAGTGCATCGCTGACCGGCTCAGGGAAGGTGATCAGCGCCAGCGCTTCTTCGCCCGCCTTGTACTCGGGCTTGTCGAGGACGATTTCCACGGTACCCGGCACCGCTTTCACGCCGTCGCCGGTGACCGAATGGCCGGTGGCGCCGAGGACGCGACCGTGTTGATCCTTCAGCGTCAGGTTGTAGGTGCCCGGACGTTCGAAGGCGAGGCTGAAGCCTTTGTCTGTTGCGGCGAGTTTGCCTTCGCCGGTGCTCTGATCTTCCAGGCGCACCCAGGCGTAGCTGCTCGGCGTTACGGCTTTGCTTTGTTCGGTGCCACCCTCATTCGCGTAGCTGAAGACAACCTTGTCGCCGACCGCGCTGAACCGCTGCGGCGCGCTCAAGCGGAAGCTCGCCGCACCACGGTCGATGAGGATTTCCTTGGTGGTCTTGACCCGATAAGCCGCGCCGTCGCTGGCAAACACAGTGAGCATGTAGCGGCTTGGCTTGTCGGCGGCTGGCAGATCGAGGGTCGCGTTGCCCTTGCTGTCGGTGGTCAGTTCAGTGCTGGTCAATTCCACCGGGAATTGCCCGAGGTATTGCAGCTCGTTGTCGACCATCGACAGTTGCTGGGCGCGCAGGCTCAGGCTCAATTTGGCGTTGGCCACCGGTTTGCCGTCTGGGTAGAGCAACACCAGACTGCCTTTCACCGGCTCACCGGTACGGTAATCCTGCTTGGCCAGATTCAGCGAGATTTCGAAGTGCGGCTTGATGTATTCAGCCACACGGAAAGCACTGCTGTAGGCCTGCTCCTTGTAGTTGAAACGGATCTCGTAACCACCGGCCACGGCGTTATCCGGCAACTGGAAACGGCCCTGGGTACCGGCCTTGGAATCCAGTTTCAGATCGAGGGTTTGCAACTCGGTCCCCGTGGCATCAAGCACGCTGACACTGACATCCGCCGCACCCGGCAACACCGAATCACGGGCATTCTTGAACTCGCGACCGACGATTTTCAACGACACCCAATCGCCCGGACGATACAGCGGCCGGTCGGTGAAGGCATAGAGTTTGGTGTCGTAGATTTCGCTGTCGTAATAGAAGTTTTCCGAGACGAACACGCCGCCCTCTTCGTCCTCGCCGATGACGAACGAGCGCTCCGGGCTGACGTGTTTCAGGCGCAGCAAACCGTCGGCATCGGTAGCACCGCTGCTCATCACGCCGAGGCCATCGGTCCACAGCACGTTGACCTTCGGCACCGAACTGCCTTCGTGTTTGCGCGCGGCCCAGACCAGCAGTTCATCGCCGGCAATCTTGCTCACCGCGACGGTGTTGGAGACGAAAACCATGGTGGTCGCGCGGTACTTGCCGATCAGCGCTTCAACTAGATACAGCCCCGGTTTCAGGTTACCCAGCGGGATGTAGACGTTGCCCGGCGCGACGCTGACGAAGTCGCTGGACGAGCCGGCCAGATTGACCCCGGCCGGCGGCTGAATCGGCTTGGCCTGCCACAGTGGATAACGGAACTGGCTGACCACCGGCAGACCCGGGATCAGCGCGAATTGCGGCTGCGCGTCGTACGGCGTCGGTGCGGCCATGGCCTCACCCATTTTCAACTCCGGCACTTCTTCGGTGACCTGCTTGCGCGACTCGTAGGAGAACGCACGCTGCATCACCCGGCGGGATTTGCGATACCAGTTGTCCCACAGATACGCGAGGGTGTTGGACAGACCTTCGCCCTTGAACTGGCCGTCGCTGACGACGCGATGCAGGTTCTTCTGGCGCTTGAGGAAATCCAGCGGCTTGTCGATGCGATATACGCGAATGTCGGCGCCGCCGTACGGCTCCATGCGAAAGCGCCGGTAGTCACGACCCGGGGCTTCGAGGCGGACCATCGCCGGCTCGTCGCTGGCAAAACTGCTGTCGGCGAGCAGGAAGAAACTCTCACCGGCCACCGGCGTGTAATTGCTCGGCTCCACCGAATCTTCGGCATTGACGCAGGAAAACGGCAACAACAACGCCAACAGCAAGGAAATTCGCGAACAGATACGCAACATGCGGGCACCGGTCATTGGGAGAGAAAGTTCAGTCGATAGACGCCGATGAAGTTGGGGTTGGCTGCGTCGGGTATCCATCGGGTGTCCTTCCATGTCATGAGTTGCTGCAGGCTTGCCGAACGCATGCCGTTGTCAGTGGGGGTGGTGGTGCCGGTGTGATAGGCGATGTAGCGGCCCATCCAGATCATCAGGTGCTGGTCGTCGCCCTGATCGAAAAACATCAGGTCACCGGGCCGCGCCTGCGACACATCGCGGCCGACCAGATGGCTGTTGAACTGAATCAGTTTTATCGCGTTGACGTACGGCCCGACCTTGCCGCCGCCCTGCTGCCACTGTTGCGCGAGCTTGCGTTGCGCGTCGCTCAGCGCCAGTTCCGGCGGCAGATAGCGATTGGACAGACCATTGCTGCGCAGCCATTTGTCGTCATGGACTTTCAGCGCTTCGTTGGCGGCAAAGCGCACCAGCCCGGCGCAGTCCTGCTGATACCAGCGCGGGCTCGGGCCTTGGCTCAATTGCTCTTGAGCAATACGCACAAACCAGGCGCGGAATACCTGGGATTGCGCCGGATCGAGCGCTGGCGCTTCAACCGCACGGGCGCCTGCGCTCAGCAGCAACGCGAGCAAGCCGAGGCTGCGGATCAGTGCGCTCACAGCGCTTTCCATTCCAGCGGCAGCCATTGCCAGTGGCCGTCAGGCTCGCTGCCTTCAGGCAGGGTCAGGGCATATTTGCCGTAGCCGCCAAGGGTGCGCAGTTTCGGCATCAGGTAGGTTTGCGCAGCGTTGTAGAACACCGGCTCCATGTCCTGCGGCAGGCTGTCGAGGGTTTCGCGCTGCATCAGTTGCGCCATCGCGTCCGGGCCGAAGTAGATCGGCATCAGTACGTCTTTTGGCACAACGTCGGCCATCGGCGGGAAGCGCTTGTCGAGGGTGCCGAGGGCTTTGTCGACGAGTTTGTCGTCGAGGGAGAACAGCAGCGTCGAGCCATGACGGGCGAGGCTGACTTTCATGAACGCCTTGCCGGAAATCGCCTCCGGGTTTTCAGCGGTCTTCGCCGCGTACGGACCGAAACTGGAACTGACCTGACGCTGCCAGACGTGGCTCTGGCCTTCCTGCTTGTCGATCACCGGGAATACGCTTTCGGCGACATTCGCTTCGAACGCGCCGACCATCGAGCCGAACAGTTTGCCCAGATCACCGTCAAGCTTGCTGCTGTCCTCGTCTTTTAGGCTGGCGACCAGCAGCGGTGTGTACAACCGCGAATCGGCGTACCAGCACAGGCCGGCCGCGCCAGCGACGTGTTCGGTCAGCGTTTGCGCAACAGCTTCATCGGCACCGAGTTTGATCAATATCGGTTTCTGCGGCTCGGCCGCCACCGGCAGGGTCACGCAAGCGCTCGCCCCCAACGGCATCGCCTGCCAGACCGGTTTGAAATCGAAGTCCGGCTGGTTTTCCAGTTCATCCATGGCCAGATAGCTGTGCCAGCCCTTGTCGTCCATGTCGAAACGCAGGCCGGCGAAATTCGGGATGAAGCGCTGATAGCCCATGGCGAGCACGCTGGAATTGACCGACAGACGCTGCTTGGTTTCCGGGCTTTTCGCCGGCAAGCCGAACGCTTCCGGAAACAGTTTTTCACCGTTGAGCAACGCTGCCAGCGCTTGCGCGGAAACGCGGCCCGACTCTTCCGAGACGCCGCTCTCGGAGTCGTAGTACTTGGCTGGATTGGACAGCACCACCAGTTTGTCGCCGCGCGACGCGAACAGCAGTGATTTGCTGGCGTTGTAGCTGAGTTGATACAGCGGCACGTCATCGCCGCCGACTTTGAGAGTGCCGAAGATGCTGAGCTGAGTGTCATCCAGCGCCACTTTCGCCAATGGCTCGATCAGCTTGGCCAACCCGCCGCGATCCATCACCAGCAGGAAATCCTTCAAGCGACCATCCGCACCGCGCCACAACGCCACATCGGCCGGTTGATCAAAAAGCTGCTCGATCAGGCTGTCCTGCAATTTGAGGTCATGCTCGTAGATGATCCGGCGCAGGCTGCCGATCAGGCCGAGGCGATCGGCGTGGGTTTCGTAATAGAAGACGAAATCCTCGGTGAGCGTGGCCTTGAGAAACGGCACCGTCAGCAGGTCCTTGGGCAATTGGCTCAGTGAACGGGTTTCGAGCAAGGCGTCTGGACGGCCGAGGCCGAGCTTGTCACTGGCAAGTGTCGCCGGCGGCGCTTTGGGCTTGAGCAGCAGCCAGCCGAAACCGCCCGCCACACCGGCCACCAGGCACAGGCCGAGCAATACCAGCGGCCAGCGCCGCGAAGGTTTGGCCGCCGGTGTCGCGGCAGCTGGAGTCACAGTGTTATCGCTCATGTTCACAACATCCGAGTTCATCCGTGGCGGGATGCTTAATAGTTGAAAGTCTTGACCAGCAGCAGATCACCGATCGCCCGCAGGGGCACGATGAAGGTTTCGCGTTTTTCGTCGACGGTGTTTTCGTTGA